>CANGQQ010000138.1 GCA_947456025.1 Chitinophagaceae bacterium
CAATTTGATCATCTATAAAACGGCAACACCAGATATGCCCGGTGAGTTTGCCGGTGGACAAATTGTAATCAATACCAAGGGGATTCCAAGTGAAAACTTTCAAACTTTTTCGTTTGGTTTAGGCGTTAACACCATCAGCACATTCAGACAAAAGAAATACTATGAAGGCGGCAGTCTTGATTTTATTGGATTGGATACGAAACGGAAATTAAATGCTTCTGTTCCAGATATTGCAACATTTAAACAATTGAGTATTAATGAACGCGTTGCTTATTCCAAAACATTTGAGCCAAAAGGTTGGGGGTTTTTGAATAAAAACACCGTCCCAAATACAAGCCTTCAGTACATTATTGGAAAAAATATTCAGCGAAAAGAAAAAGATTTTCTGGGAATGATCTTCTCGGTTACCTATACCAAAACGTTAACACGTAACGCGGGTGATCGTATTTTTTATGCTCCCGAATACGACAATGCACCGCAGCGTGTGTATCAGGAAGAGACGTTCAATACACAAACACTCTTAGGAGCCATTGCTAATTTTTCTTTGAAGCTCAATAGTAATAACAATTTCAGTTTTAAAAATATTTTCAGCATCAATGCCGAGGATCGTATCATCACGAGGGATGGGAAGGATGATATTATTAATGAACCGGACCGTTATACAAAATCATATGCCTTATGGTTTACAAGCAACCGGATCTATTCAACTCAAATTATAGGCGAGCATTATATACCAACTGCAAAGTTGAAGGTTAATTGGCTGGCCTCTTATTCTGATATTATGCGCACTGTGCCTGCTTTAAGACGTATGGTTTTTGATAGTGTTGCAGGAGCCCCGACCTACTTGGCAAAATTATTCGATCCTAATCCGGTTGATAATGATAATACGGCCGGTTTA
Source organism: Chitinophagaceae bacterium (assembly GCA_947456025.1). GTDB lineage: Bacteria > Bacteroidota > Bacteroidia > Chitinophagales > Chitinophagaceae > Lacibacter. The sequence continues at coordinate 899 of CANGQQ010000138.1, forward strand.
ACTTTTTATTCGACCAATAAAGAGAAAGTTTACAATGCAAAGGTTGATTTTTCCCGAACGTTTAAATTGTTCAAATCGGTACAAACCTTATTTAAGTCGGGAGTTTACTATCAAACCCGGGACCGTGTTTTTGATCCCCGCTTATTGGCCTTCTGCAATTTTAATACTTCCACGTTTGATCAGTCTTTACTGACACAATCACCCGATGTTCTGTTCAATAAGAAAAACATTGGTTATTTCCCATCTGGTAAAACGGGCTTTGTATTAAAAGATATCACAGAAATCCGGGATCGTTATACAGCGGGTACGGAACTTTTTGCATACTATGGCATGGCAGACCAGCGCTTTGGTAAATGGTTGCGATTGATTTATGGAGTGCGTGTTGAAAGTTTTCATCAAACATTAAATGCCGATTTTAATCAATTTACACCGGTTCGTTTAAATACAATAAAAACGGATGTGTTGCCTTCCGCCAATGTTGTGATTTCTTTGGACAACCGCCAAAATATTCGTTTGTGTTATTCCAAAACCGTGAACCGACCTGAGTTTAGGGAGTTGGCTCCGTTTTTATTCCGTGACTATACAATCCGCTATTCTGTGTTTGGAGATACTTCACTCCGTCGTGCCGCTATCCAGAACTATGATATCCGTTATGAATTTTTCCCGGGAAAAGCACAGTTGATTTCTGTTTCGGGGTTCTTTAAACAGTTTACGGATCCTATTGAGTTGATTTCGGTGAGTAATCTGGATCGAACGTTGTCTTATCGCAATACTCCTTCTGCCCAAATTATTGGGTTGGAAATGGAAATCCGAACGGTAATTGGCAGCATGTTGAAAGTGGCACAAAGATCCATGTTGAATAACTTAACCTTTTTCGGAAACTTTACCTTGTTAAAATCTAAAGTGGATCTCAAAACAACAGAGGTCACTAATTTCTACTACAAACAAGGACGGGTTATGCAAGGGCAGTCGCCTTATGTAATCAATGCAGGATTTACCTATCAAGATGATCAAAAGAATTTCAGTTCAACAATCTCAGTTAACCGTTATGGGCAACGTATCTTCTTGGCCAGCAATGGCGATATGTTACAAAACGGAACATTAATAGAACCCAACTTGTGGGAGAACGGACGTACACAAATTGATTTTCAGCTAACCAAAGCTTTTCCTAAGAAAAGGATGGATTTCCGGATCAATGTCAAAGATATTCTTGCTCAAAAATTGGTCTTCTTTGAAGATACGAACAACAACGCCAAGTATGATGCGAAATTCGATGCCCTGCGTTCTTCAGCGCAGTTCGGAAGAGTTATAACAGTGGCGTTTGTTTATAAATTCTAAGTCTGTTTTTTCATATAAAAAGGGCATACCAGTGTTGGTATGCCCTTTTTTATATTGGAGGTTTCTTGTGCCGGATCGAGATAACACTTTCGTAACATTTATATAATCTTTTGATAATTGGGATTCCGTTATTTGGTAATATTCGGTAATCATATTTGCAACGCCAATCAAAACCGGCGTTTACAATGAAAAAAATTTTATCACTCTTTGCGTTATTGATTGTAGCTGTTGCTACCTATGCGCAAAACCCCTTCTTCGAGGTGGTTAATTACCGAGGGGCTTTTGCTCCTGCGCCAACTACTCCGTGGACGGATGGTTGGACGAATTGGGATCCGCAAAATTCGGATTACGGAACCCCAACTGTCACCGTTAGTTCGGCGATTACAACAAACACAACCTGGACCAGTAACAATGTGTACTTGATTCAGGGGCTTATTTACGTTAAGAATGGAGCTACGTTGACCATTCAGCCAGGGACCAAAATTTTGGGTGATGCAACGATAGCGAACTCTTCTCTGGTTATTACAAAGGGATCCAAAATCAATGCAGTAGGAACATCTACTAATCCCATTGTGTTTTCTTCAAGCAAAGCCGTTGGCTCAAGAAACCTTGGAGATTGGGGTGGTATAATGATTCTGGGAAAAGGTACGTTAAACAGGCCCGGTGGTGTTGCTAACATCGAAGGTATCGCTGTTAGTGCGGATACCGAATACGGCGGTGGTGCCAGTCCTGATAATGAAGACAATTCCGGTAATCTGAAATATGTTCGTATTGAATACGGTGGCTATGTATTTGCTACCGATCAGGAAATCAATGGTCTTACATTGGGCGCCGTAGGTAGAAATACCATCATTGACTATGTTCAGTGCTCATTTATTAATGATGATGCATTTGAATGGTTTGGTGGAACGGTAAATGCATCGCATTTAGTTGCTTATCGTTCTTTGGATGATGATTTTGATACTGATTTTGGTTACAGTGGATCTGTTCAGTTTGCTTTGAGTGTTCGTGATCCGCAAATCTCTGATCAAAGTTCAGGCTCAACTTCTGAAGGTTTTGAATCAGATAATGATGGTGTTGGTTCTCCTAATACACCTCAAACAACCTGTGTATTCAGCAATGTGACAGTTATTGGACCTTTCCGTGGAACAACACTTAATTCTTGGCCTTCAACATACAAATTCAGAAGAGGTGCCAGAATTCGTCGTAACACTGGTATCAAAGTATTGAATAGTATTTTTACCGATTTTCCTTATGGTGTACACATCGATGGTACTGCTGTAAGAGCGAATTTACAAAGCGGAGTTACCGTGTTTAAAGATAACATCATTGCAGGTACATCACGTGCGACAGAACCAGGGACCGCCAACTCCGTTAGAGACTCACTCTTCATTCAGTTTGGTAATGATTCTCTGGTAAGTACAAGTGGAATTTTGGTAAATCCCTACGAGTATACAACACCTGACTATCGTCCGGCAGTTGGGTCGCCTGCATTATCCGGTGTGAACTTTGCTGATGCGGCATTTAATAATCGTAAAATCATTACTACATCAGCTTCATTCATCAAAGAAGTTTCTTTCCGTGGAGCATTTGCTCCTTCTCCTGCAACGATGTGGACAGAAGGTTGGACGAACTGGGATCCGATCAACACTGTTTATCCTGCTACTACCGTAACTGTGACAGGAACAATCACTTCCAATACAACCTGGACGGCCTCCAATACCTATTTGATTTCAGGATTGGTTTATGTTGCAGCCGGTGTTACGCTCACAATTGAACCGGGTACGATTATTCGTGGCGATGCATCCATTGCTAATTCCGCATTGATTATCACTAAAAATGCAAAATTGATTGCAGAAGGTACGCTCTCCAATCCAATTGTCTTTACGTCAAGTAAAGGTGAAGGCTTGAGAGGTGTTGGCGATTGGGGAGGCTTGATCTTGTTAGGTAGAGCTTCCTTGAATAGACCCGGAGGTATTGCTAACATAGAAGGTATCGCTGCCACCAGTAATACTGAATATGGAGGAGGTGCGACCCCTAATGATGATGATAATTCAGGCGTACTTAAATATGTACGTATTGAATTTGGAGGTTACGTATTTGCTACCGATCAGGAAATCAACGGTATTACGTTTGGTGCTGTTGGACGCGGTACAACTGTAGACTATGTACAGGTTTCTTATACTAATGATGATGCTTTCGAATGGTTTGGAGGTACAGTAAACTGTGCACACCTCGTTGCTTACCGTAACCTTGATGATAACTGGGATACCGATTTCGGATACAGTGGCTCCGTGCAGTTTGCATTGGGTGTTCGTGATCCGAATATTTCTGACCAAAGTTCAGGTTCTACTTCTGAGGGATTTGAATCAGATAATGATGGTGTTGGTTCTTCCAATACACCTCAAACAAGATCTCTTTTTAGTAATGTAACTGAAATTGGTCCATTCAGAGGAACTGTTTTAAATTCTTGGCCTTCTACTTATAAATTTAGAAGAGCAGCCCGTATCCGTCGTAATACAGGATTAAGACTGTTCAACAGCATCCTGACAGATTATCCTTATGGAGTGTTTATGGATGGTGCTGCTGTTCGTGCCAATTTACAATCCGGTGTAACCAAATTTAAGAACAACCTTATTGCAGGATGTTTCCTGGCTACTGAACCAGGAACAGCCGTTGCAGTTCGTGATTCAATTTTTGGATCCGGAACAGGTTTGTTCAAAAACGATTCATTGACAACAACTGCTAATGTTCTTGTTAATCCTTATGATTATCTGAATCCGGATTATCGTCCAGGGTCACAGCCTTTGGCTTCTACAGGGGCCTCCTTTACCGATGCTGCATTCAACGGATTGATTGCGCCTTGTGATGAAGTGAATGCACCCGGTAGCATTACAGGAACAGGAAACATTTTCAACTGTTCAACATCGGTCGTACATACTTACAGTATTGCGCCAATTAATAATGCATCCAGCTATACCTGGTCTGTGCCTGCAAGAGCTACAATTACCTCAGGTCAGGGAACCAGAACTATTACGGTAACCTATGCCTCTACATTTGTTTCCGGAACGATTTCGGTTGTGGGTAAAAATGATTGTGGTAACCAATCACTTGCAGCAACAAGATCAATCGTGAAAGTGAAACCGGGAAGTGTAACCGGAATTGCAGGTCCTGCAAGTAATTGTTTGTTCATCGGTAGTTCAGCTACTTATACGACGCCTGCTGTTGCTAACGCAGAATCATATACTTGGACTGTACCTGCAACTGGAGCAACAATCGTATCAGGACAAGGTACAAACACAATTGTTGTAGCGTTTACATCTGCTTATACAACCGGTTCGATTTCTGTTAAAGCAAATTCGACTTGCTTTACTACAGG
>CANGQQ010000139.1 GCA_947456025.1 Chitinophagaceae bacterium
AAAAACATCTTTGAAGAAATAATACAAATTGGGATACATAGCAACGAATTGAATTGCAATGATACTTTAAAATTTATGGTTCACAAGAGGAAAATCAAGGCCGGTATATCGTATGAAGCCTATTTCAACATTTGTTCTGCTAACAACACCCCTACATCAAAGGTGCCCAATGAAAACAAGCCACAAGGAGATCCTCCTTATGGCTTGTTCACGAATTTTACACGCAACAAAAAACGAAATCCGCAGTTTAATTGCAATACGTATCAAATGCGCCAATCAGATTTTGCGCAATCATTTGTGCCGAACGACCTTCAATATTATGCCGCTCAATTAAATGCACCAATTGACCGTCTTTAAAGAGCGCAATAGCGGGCGAACTGGGAGGATACGGTAACAAATGTTCTCTGATTTTTCTTACCGCATCGCCATCAAAGCCTGCAAAACTCGTAAGCAATTGATCAGGACGTTTAGCGGAATTCTTTACGGCCATTAACACACCCGGACGCGCACTGCCGGCGGCACAACCGCAAACAGAATTGATGAATACCAAACTGGTTCCCTGCTGCTGTAAAGCGGAATCTACATCGGTAGCCGTCAACAATTCCTGAAAACCTTCATCGGTCATTTCTGCCTTCATGGGCATTACTATCTCTGCTGGATACATAGTGATTTAATTTTTGAACTGCAAAGCTAACTAAAAGTTCAAATGCAATACAACTGCCTTTGTGTCACCTATAAACGTGCACTAGTGCCATATTGGCACCTATAATCTTTAAAACATTGAATAATTGACCGAATTACAGGGGCGGAATAAGTTTTGTTCAAGGTTCTTCAAACAAAAAAACCTACAATTATGACACTTGTTCGATTTAACAACAGCCCCTACCGTTTCAGCAATTTATTTCAGGAATTGGGAAACCGTTTTGACACGTACCAAAATAAATCAGGAACAAAAATCCCTGCTGTAAATATAACGGAGGATGAAAAAGGATACCATCTGGAATTGCCGGCACCCGGACGTTCAAAAGAGGATTTTTCAATTTCGGTCGACCAAGACCTGTTGAAAATTCAATACGAAGCAAAGCATCCGGAAGTAACACCCGATAAAAAAATCATTCGAAATGAATTTTCACTAGAGAGCTTTACACGTACGTTTTCACTGGATCAACATATTGAAAGCGATGCGATTGAAGCCTCATACATTAACGGGATTTTAAACCTGTTTTTGCCCAAGAAAAAAGCAACAGAACCTGAACAGAAAAAGATTCAGATTCAATAAGAAATAGCTTGTTTTTAGCAGTTGGTTTTGGTTCAACCCCATTGTTTCTACAGTGGGGTTCTTATTTCTGATGACTGGCGCAGGTCTCCCGACCTGTTGCCCTATCGTTACTTAGCTTGGAAATTTACACACCTGATTCAAGATGCCGACTCATGGTCGATTTAAAAAATTGCTGCATTGCTACTCAAGCAATCATTACAAGTTCAAGCAACCCTTTCTGATTATCCGTATAATAATCAATTGCACTACTATACAACCAATGTTCCGGGGATGATACAAAACCCGAACGAACGGGATTTTCATGTACATAATTCAGACGTTGTTCTATCTTTTGATTTGTATCTAACAGTACCGGATGATTTTCATGTTGCCAAAATTGAAATCGGTAATTGCTTTTATTGAGTATTCCATGTTTTTCAAAAACTTCAAGCATGAAATCTTTTCTACTTTCCTGTTGATTTTTTATGATAGCATCTATAATTTTTATTGCGGTGTAACTTTTAATATTCTTTAAAACCAATCCGGGTTCATTTTCATGCGAGAAGGAACAAATCATGTGAAAATGATTGGGCATTAATACCCAAGCATGGATTTGTAACCCTTGATTTTTTTGACAAAAACGGAAGCTATCGAGTAAAATATCTTTGTAACAATTTCTTGTAAAAACATCGATCCAATTAACAGTCGTAGCGGTAACAAAATACAGACCTTCCCTATCTGAAAACTTATACTTTCTACTCATTGCAAACAGACAATAAATAAGTAATAAATGGCAACAGGTCGGGAGACCTGCGCCAGAATAAACAGTTGGTTTTGGTTCAACCCCATTGTTTCTACAGTGGGGTTCTTATTTTGCTGCTTTGTTAATAGCCCAGAATTTTAAGCATACTTTGAGCCGTTTGCTCTTTGGCATACAACCAATCTACCAGTTTGCCATTTCGATCGTGACCTACAATCACATGTTTGGGAGAAGGGATCATGCAATGTTTGATGCCACCATAGCCACTGATCTGATCCTGGTAGGCGCCGGTATGGAAAAAACCAACGTACAACGGTTCCGGCTGTTCGTTGTTTAATTTAGGCAAAAACACTTCGTTGATGTGCTCTTCAGAATCGTAATAGTCGTGACTATCGCAGGTAATGCCGCCTAATACAACACGATGGTATTCGTTATCCCATTTGTTGATGGGCAGCATCAGGAATTTTTCTCCAATTCCCCAGGTGTCAGGCAGCGTCGTAATAAAAGAAGAATCGATCATATACCAGTTCTCACGATCGTTCTGGATCTTTTCGCCGATAACTGAGAAGATATGCGCCATACTTTCACCTACCGTAAAGCTCCCGAATTCGGTATAGATATTGGGCATGGGAACGCCCGCTTTTTTACAGGCCTTTTTAATGGTACCCACAATCTCTGAGATCATGAACTGGTAATCGTATTCAAATCCCAGCGAATGCTTGATGGGGAATCCGCCGCCGATGTTGATGGAATCCAGTTCCGGACAAATCTTCTTCAACTGACAATACAAATTCACAACCTTGTTCAATTCACTCCAATAATAGATATCGTCCTTGATGCCTTTGTTCAAAAAGATATGCAGCATCTTTAACTGGAAACGATCTTCATTCCCTTCAATTTTATCAACGTAAAACTCCAGAATATCACGCGCACGCATACCGAGTCGTGATGTGTAAAACGGAAAAGTAGGTTCTTCTTCTGCAGCAACACGGATTCCCAGTTTGAATGGCACTTTAACCGTTTTCTTCAGTTGTTGCAATTCATCCTTGTTATCCAATACCGGCGTTACATTTTTAAAGCCTGTATTCAGCAACTTTGCAATGCGGTTGATATAGCTTTTTTGCTTGTACCCGTTGCAGATGATTTGTATATCCTTATTGATTTTCTTTTTTTGATACAGTTTGTTGATGATTTCAATATCATACGCAAACGAAGTTTCCAAATGCACTTCATGCTTCAAGGCCTCTTCCACTACAAATGAAAAGTGACTGCTCTTGGTGCAATAACAATAGTAATAATTACCCTCGTATTTGTGACGCTTGAACGCTGCCTCAAACATGGCTTTTGCTTTCCGGATCTGCATCCCAATCTTCGGCAGATAGGTCAGTTTCATCGGCGTCCCGTATTTATCGATCAAGGCTTTGAGGTCAAGACCATTGAACTCGAGATAACCGTTTTTCACATCGAAGCCGTCCTGTGGGAAATTGAATGTTTGGTTGACGAGATCCGTATAAGTAGCGTTCGAAAGTTGATAGGGATTGTTGTGCTGCGTCACTGTTTTTGTTTGCAAACTTATTGTAAATAATCATACGCAGACAGGAAGATTTTAAGAATAAAAAAAACGGATGCTGAAGCACCCGTTTTCCTTTTCTTTTTGCTTGCGCTTATTTTACAGAAGCCACCAGCTTTTTGAAACTGGCCGGTTCGTTCATCGCCAGATCAGCTAATACTTTACGATCCAGATCGATATTTTTTACTTTCAACTTGTTGATGAATTCAGAATACGTAAGACCTTCTTCACGAACTGCCGCATTGATACGGGCAATCCATAAACGGCGGTATTCACGTTTTTTCAGTTTACGACCCACATAACTGTAAGTCATACCTTTTTCTACAACGTTTTTAGCAACGGTGTATACATTTTTACGTTTGCCGTAAAAACCTTTTGCTTGCTTTAATATTCTTTTGCGACGTGCTTTGGAAGCAACTGCATTTACTGAACGAGGCATATGATAATTCGTTTAATGTTAAAAGAGATAAGGGTTTATTTCAAACGCAGCAGTCGTTTTACAAAATCTACATGTGATTTTGCCACTGTTCCGTCAATGCGCATGTTACGCTTACGCTTTTTTGACTTTTTGGTGAGGATGTGACGTTTGAAACTTTTCTGATGCGTGATCTTACCGGTGCCAGTTACCTTGAATCTTTTTTTGGCACTGGAGTTGGTTTTTACCTTTGGCATTTGAATGCGCTTTAATGTTAAACCCTTCGGGCGGCACCACACCGGTGGTACACTTATGGAGCCTTTCGGGAAATAAAACCCTTTATTCGTGTTAAAGGGCTGCAAAGGTAAGCCATTTCGATTGAAATTTAATGATTTGGAATGAAGTTTTTCCAATCGTATTCAAAATACAGCCTCAGCAATTACAGCATACTTTACAACGAACGAACTCAATAATTCAATTTCAGAAACGGTAATACAAACCGTCTCCTGCCCGAAAGGGTTTCCGCACAAAGCCAGTAATTCCCCGAAGCAAGCGCTCCCACATTCAACCAATCATTCGAACGTACCGATTGAAACTGCGCGACCAGCATTCCCTGAACATTGTAAATTTTTACCTGCACCAGATTGGAATGATTGAAACGAAACCGGAGTTGCGCCTGATCTCCTGTTATTGAAGAATTTAATCTAATAAACTCATTGTCAAATAATTGATAAATACTTGTTTGAATATAATTATAAGAGTTGGACAATGGACTAATGCAACCATCCCGGGTAACCTGTACCGTATAAAGTCCATTTTGAACCGGACTATAATTTTGTGCATTGGCTCCATTGATAGCGACTCCGTTCAAAAACCATTGATTGCCCGTTGTGCTGCTCGATTGCAATTGCACCCCATTCAAGGTAATAACGGGCTGTGCTGGGTTGGCCACTACAGTTACCTGTTGCGTAACACTGTCTTTACAACCCATTGTATTGGACACGATGAGTTTCACTTCAAAAACACCCGGACTGGCATAGCTATAATTTAAGGAAGGACCTGATGCCGTTGCACCATTACCCAATTTCCATTGATACGTTAGTGTTCCGGAGCAGGCCGTGGAAGTTGTTGTAAAACCGAATTGGTTACCGGTTAAGCATTGGAGGGGATTGTTGATTGTAAATGTAGTTTTGGGAAGCGGTTCCACCATCTCCCGTTCAAAGAGCCCTCTTCCATAGGTTGCGAGTCGCAGTTTACGGGTATGCGTGATCACGATATCACTCACCAGTACTCCATCGCCCAGCCCTTCGTTGTACGATACCCAGGTGAGTGCGTGTGATCCGCCCAGTGGACCCGTTACAGGCACATCACGCGCGTAATACATACCCTGATCATTCCCTACGTACAAAATATCACGGTTGTCGGGATCAAAAGTGACGGTATTGTGCGGGATATCCGGTAAACCCGCTCCGATATCAGTCCAGTTGTTACCACCATCCAGACTCATAAACA
>CANGQQ010000140.1 GCA_947456025.1 Chitinophagaceae bacterium
GCGCCCGACAGCACATCCACTTCATGGTTTTTTAACGGATCCAGATAGCCGAGATGGTATCTTCCAAAGAGTTTTGATTTTGGAAACAAGGCGGTAAGCCCACTCAGTTTATACAACGATACGATAGGAGAAGGGAACGATCGTTTACTCTCCGGTAAAAACAAGCCTTTCCCATCAAGCATCCGAATCCCCAGTGCTCCGGCATCCGGATGTTGTTCCATGAACCGGATGCATTTTTCAAATCCATCTTCAGGAACAAGGGTATCGGGATTCAAAAAAAGGATGTACTTGCCGGTAGCCAACTGTACCGCCTGGTTGTTGGCTTTGGAAAAACCTAAGTTGTGGGTGTTCCAGATGAAACGCACTTCGGGAAACAGGGGTTCCAGATAGGCTCTGCTTTCGTCACGTGAAGCATTATCAACAACAAACACTTCCGTTGCGATACGTGCGCCGGCAAGACGAACCGAGCACAGGCACTGCTCCAGAAAATGTTTGACGTTGTAGTTAACGATTATGACCGATAGTTGCATCAAAAACAAATCTACATTCTAAAATCAGAATCCGGAACATTTTTAAAGTGGGCTGTCTTAAATTGCATGGTATCTTTGCGCATGCTTAAACAAACCTTGATTGAAGCAACACAGGCAGGCGCACAACAGCTGTTGCATTATTTCGATAAGGATTTTCAGGTATCGAATAAAGAGGGCGTCAACAATCTGGTTACGGAAGCCGATCATGCTTCCGAAAAAGTAATCCTGGAACACATCCGTACCGTTTATCCCGATCATTTTATTTTAACAGAAGAAACAGGCGCTATCGCAACTGCGTCCAGTTACAAATGGATCATCGACCCCATCGACGGCACCGTCAATTTCGCGAATGGCATTCCCATTTGCTGCGTGAGCATTGGAATTGAAAAAGAAGGAACCCTGATCATGGGAGCCGTGTACAACCCGTTCATGAATGAGTTTTTCTTTGCCGAAAAAGGTCAGGGCGCCACACTCAACGGCAAGCCTGTTCATGTCAGCGACCAACAGGATGTCATCAAAAGCTGTCTGGTTACGGGATTTCCTTATACGTACCTCGACAGTGTCAACGGTCCCTTGCAGGTCTTTGAACGGTTTATTCGCAAAGGCATTCCCGTGAGACGATTGGGAAGTGCGGCTATCGATTTGTGCTGGGTTGCCTGTGGCCGGTTCGACGGTTTTTATGAACACAAATTACAGGCATGGGACAGTGCGGCAGGATTTTTAATGGTAGAAGAGGCAGGGGGGCGTGTTACCGATTTTGAAGGCAACGGGTATTCGCCTTATCAGCCGCATCTACTCGCAACCAATGGACGCATTCACGATGAAATGCTCGATATCATTCACAACCGAAAATCATTATAAAGTTTATGAGCGAAGAAAGAACGGAAATCTCCTCACTGGGAGAATTTGGACTGATCAACCATCTTACAAAGAATATTGAACATCAAAATGCATCAACCATTCTGGGTGTAGGCGATGATGCCGCTGTCATCGATCATTTTGGAAGACAAACGGTTGTTACAACCGATTTGCTCATGGAAGGTGTGCATTTTGATCTCATGTACACGCCCTTAAAACATCTGGGATATAAAAGTGTGGTCGTCAACCTGAGTGATCTTTACGCGATGAATGCAACGCCCACCCAAATTGTGATAAGCGTGGCCATCAGCAACCGCTTCAGCGTAGAAGCAATGGATGAATTTTATGATGGCATTTATGCCGCTTGCGAAGAGTACGGCGTGGATCTGATAGGAGGCGATACCACTTCTTCACAAAAGGGATTTGTGATCAGCATCACGGCTCTGGGTGAAGTAGCTCCCGATCAATATGTAAAACGCAGCACCGCACAGGTCAACGATCTGATCTGTGTCACGGGCTATCTGGGTGGCGCTTATCTGGGCTTGCTGCTGCTGGAACGCGAAAAAAAGATCTTTCTGGAAACCAAAGGGGTACAACCCGATCTCGAAAACCGGGATTATATCGTAGGAAAACTCCTGAAGCCCGAAGCCCGAAAAGATGTGATCGAATTCTTTCAACGGGAAGCCCTTGTTCCAACAGCCATGATGGATATCAGCGATGGCTTGAGCAGCGAAGTACTGCACATTTGCAAACAGAGCGGAGTTGGTGCCGTCCTTTATGAGGATAAAATCCCCGTCCATCCCGAGTCAAAAGAATTTGCCTACAAGCTGGAACTCGATCCTACAGCCTGTGCCCTGAGCGGAGGAGAAGACTATGAATTGCTGTTTACCATTTCACAGAATGACTACGACAAAATCAAAGAAGTGGAAGGCATCAGTGTGATTGGTTATATTGCCGAAGAAAAGGAAGGGGCCACCATCCTCACAAGGGGCGGCAACCGCCATGCATTGGTGGCACAGGGTTGGAATTCGTTTTCCTGATCGTTGAATGGATACATGAGAAACGGCACTTTAATCATATCGCTTATCTGGATACTGCAAACGGCTTGTTCTGTTTCGGAGCAATCGTTTACGGTCGGACAAAAATATGCGCCCGAAGTGTTGAAGAAAGATCTGACAGTGATGGAAACCCTTCTTCGGAAGAACCATCCATCTTTGTTTTGGTACGCCACACCCGGCACCATGGATTCGGCATTTCGTTTGGCACATCAGTCCGTCTCCGATTCCATGACGCAGGACCAATTCCGGGTCGTTCTGTCCAAGACCGTAGATCCCATCCGTTGCGGACATACCAGCATTCGGTTTTCAAGAGCCTATTCACGCGAACTGGTCAATAACCGGAAAAAGACCTTCCCGCTCAACATAAAAATTACCGACGATTCTTCGTTCATCTTGCTGGCCAATTTGCACCGCAGGGATTCTGTTCTCCGGAGAGGCATGATCCTGACGGCCATCAACGGCGTATCATCGCAGTCTATTGTCGATTCATTGCGGGTGCTGGTGCAAATGGATGGATATTCCAAAAATTTCAGTTTCCAAAACCTCTCCAATAATTTTCCGTTTTATTACAACATCCGGTTTGGAATCAAAGAACGGTACAACATTGATTACATGGATGAAGCCGGTAACAGGCATCAAACAACGGTACCTGTGTATGATTATGCGACCGATACCGTAAAGATTAAAACGCTGATCCTTGCCACACCCCGTCAAATCAGAAAGAATCGAAAGGCAACTGTTCGGAAACTCAACATTGATTCTTCAGGAACCTTTGCCATTTTAACCATCAATGATTTTTCGCACAAACTCAAACCGCGGTTCTTTCATCAAACTTTTTCGGAGTTGCGCAAACGAAAGGTACAGCACCTGATTCTGGATATACGGAACAACGGAGGGGGATTGATCCAGCGCTCCTTGTTACTGAGTCGGTACATTCATCAGAAGCCGTTTCGGTTCATTGATTCCATCACAGCGCCGCGCCGCTCGGTGACAGATATCGCACACATACAGAAAGGACTGGTCTACAAAACGGCCATGTTCTTCATGAGTAAAAGGGAGCAAAAAGGGTTGTATAGTTTCAAGGCTTTTCATTCCCGGAGTAAACAACCCAAAAAGAATTATTTCAAAGGACAGGTGTACTTGCTTACGGGTGGGTTTACCTTTTCGGCCGCTACCTTGTTTGCTGCCGGTGTAAAAGGGTTGGAACATGTAACCATCGTGGGTGAAGAAACCGGTGGCGGTTATTATGGCAACAACGGCGTCTTCATTCCCGATATCATTCTTCCGCATACCAAAATGAGGGTACGTTTACCACTATACCGTATCGTGAACAGTAAAGATTTTCCGAAAGATGGCAGAGGGGTACTGCCCGATGTGGAAGTCAAAGCCGATGTACACTCCATCCGCAAGAATCAGGATCCCAAACTGGATAAGGCACTTGAAATCATCCGCAGCCGCTTACGATAAAATCCGGAAGGAGTCGGCATCTTTCAAAAACGGCATTTTCATTCGGAGGTCCATTAAGGTTTCTTTGGAAAGGGTAATCGTATGTAGGTCTTCTTCATGTTCCTTTTCATACAAGAGCGTACCCAGCGGATCGCTCACCAAACTGTTCCCGTTGTGGTAAATACCGTTCCCGTCTTCACCTACCCGGTTCACACCAATGGTATAACACTGGTTTTCGATCGCCCGCGCCTGTAGCAGGGTTTTCCAGGCATGAATACGGCGCTCAGGCCAATTGGCAACATACAGTAATACGTCGTATTCGGCTCCTTCGCCGGGTTCCTGTTCCGGTGTCTGTCGCGACCATACGGGGAAACGCAGATCGTAGCAGATTTGCAGACAAATTTTCCATCCGTTCACCGACGCAATCAGGCGTTTGCTTCCTGGCTTGTAGTGTTGGTCTTCGTCTGCAAATCCAAATAAATGCCGTTTATCGTAGGAGGCATAGTGCCCGTTGGGTAACATCCAGATCAGTCGGTTGAAGTACTGTGGTTCTTCTCCGTTTGCAGTGTCAACCGCTTCCTGAATGATGACGCTGCCGGTTAGAATAACTTTTTTCTCGGAGGCCATTCGTTGCATCCAGGCAACCGTGGGTCCGTTCATGTCTTCCGCCAGTTGTTCGGGCCGCATACTAAAACCGGTACTGAACATTTCGGGCAGTACAATCACATGTGTACCGACAGGAATGGAACGAATCTTTGCTTCCAGCATGGCAAGATTCGCTGCTTTGTCTTCCCAGTGCAGCTTTGTTTGAATCAGCGAAAATGTAAGATCACTCATGCAATATGAATTTAGAACCTGAAATGAAAGTACTGAAAAAGCGAACAGAATTCGGATCCGGTTTGCGGCTCAATCAATCGCTTTCGTCTTTTGCTTCGTTGAGGACTTCACGAATCAGTTCGCTTTCATATCCTTTTTGAAGCAGGTAGTCGGTGAGTTTTCGTTTCCGGACAAAGAGGTTCGATTCCTTACGCAAGGTCTTTTGCTTTTCGGACAACAGTTTGGCTAACGTCGTTCGGTAAGCATCTTCATCAATCACCTTCATGCCTTTTCGGATGCAATAATCGCTTACCTGCAATTGCTTGAGTGCGTGTTTGATTTTTACGCGTCCCCATTTCTTCATCCGGAAGCGACCGCCTGCAAACTGTTCGGCAAACCGTTCTTCGTTGAGGTAGTTTTCTTCAATCAGTTTCGAGATCAGGTCGTCCACTTCTGTTTTGTTTAAGCCATACCCGTAGAGTTTTTCTTTTACTTCACTGTGACAGCGTTCCTGATACGCACAAAACTGTTTGATTTTTTGAAAAGCCTGAAGGGGAGTAAGTGTCATTTGCCGCATGCCCATCAAAATTAAGGAATCACCTCAGGAATCCATACAGGTATCGAAGCAGAAAACATACATGCCGATAATTCTGTTTGAGATCCTTTTACATGCTCTATTTTTGCCAAAACTCACTTGTAGCATGCGTGTACTGCTTACGACACTGAATGCCAAATACATTCATATGAATTTAGCCATACGCTTGTTGTATGAGCTCAATCGGCA
>CANGQQ010000141.1 GCA_947456025.1 Chitinophagaceae bacterium
TCATGAAGCGATCGGGTTTTTTCTTTCTGTTGTGTTGTTTATTGCTTTGTTCCGTTGCAGCCCGTGCTCAGGAAAAACATACGATCAGCGGTTATGTCAAAGACAGTACGAGCAACGAATCGGTTACCGGCGCTTCGGTTACAGTGAAAGGACGCACGCAGTCGGTCAGTTCCAATCAATATGGATTTTATTCTGTCACGCTACCGGAAGGAGAGTATGTGCTTACGGTTTCGCATGTGGCGTATGAAACTTCCGAAATCAGGATTCGCCTTTCGAAAGATGAGCGCCTGAATTTTGATCTGGCACCCCGTATCGTTTCTTCTTCGGAGGTGGTTGTGTATTCCAAAAAAAGAGAGGCCAACATCCGTACGGCCCAAATGGGGAAGGTGGAACTCAGCATCAACCAAATCAAATCCATTCCCGCTTTTGCCGGAGAAGTGGATCCCATGAAAGTCTTGCAGTTGCTGCCGGGTGTTCGCAATGCCGGGGAAGGCAACAGCGGTTTGTATGTACGTGGTGGAGGTCCCGATCAAAACCTGGTTTTACTGGACGATGCGGTGGTGTACAACCCGGGTCATTTGTTTGGGTTCTTTTCGGTCTTCAACAGTGATGCCTTGAAAAATGTGAGTCTGACCAAGGGAGGGATGACGGCCAATTATGGCGGACGCATCAGCAGTGTGGTGGATGTAACCATGAAAGAGGGCAACAGCAAAAAATACCAGGTGGAAGGAGGAATCGGAACCATCTCTTCCAGGGTTTCCATTCAGGGGCCCGTGGTTAAAGAAAAAGCATCCTTCGTGCTCTCGGCGCGGAGAACCTATATTGATGTGTTAGCCAAACCCTTCATCAAACCTTCCAGCGCCTTTTACGGATCGGGGTATTATTTCTATGATCTCAATGCGAAGTTCAACTACAAGCTTTCGGAAAAAGACCGGCTCTATGCCAGCGGTTATTTTGGAAGGGATGTGTTTACGTTTAAAAATAAAGAGCGATCGTTCAATGCCCGCATTCCCTGGGGCAATTCAACGGGCACCCTTCGCTGGAACCATGTGTACAACAGTAAATTGTTTTCCAATACATCCGTTGTTTACAACGATT
Source organism: Chitinophagaceae bacterium (assembly GCA_947456025.1). Lineage (GTDB taxonomy): Bacteria > Bacteroidota > Bacteroidia > Chitinophagales > Chitinophagaceae > Lacibacter. The sequence goes on from CANGQQ010000141.1 coordinate 1,099, forward strand.
ACCGCTTTGAGTTTGGCGGGGGACAAAACAACTTTGAAGTGAAATTCAATTCTTCCATTCGTGACATAACGGCCAAAATGGATTTTGATTACTACCCGGCCGGCAATCATCAAGTCAAATACGGGGTTACCTATACGCATCACACCTTCAATCCGCAAACCACATCCGGACGAAGTGGCGATCAGGAATTCAAGCCCAGTGCCGTCAACAACAAGTATGCGCATGATCTCGCTTTGTACTTGATGGATGATTGGGATGTAACGCCCCGTTTGAAATTGAATTACGGATTGCGTTACAGTTTGTTTCAGCAAACCGGACCTTATACACGTTATAACAAAGATCCGAACGGCAATGTGCTGGACAGCATCGTGTACAAAGGCGGAAAGCCCATTCAAACCTATGGAGGCCTGGAACCGCGCTTTACACTTCGTTACACACTGGATCCAACCACTTCATTCAAAGCTGCTGTTACACGGAATCTGCAATACATCCACCTCGTGAGCAATGCGGGAACAACCTTACCCACCGATATCTGGGTGCCCAGCACGTATCGGGTGAAACCGCAGATCGGTTGGCAATATGCAGCCGGATTGTACAAGAATTTCGACGATAACAAATGGGAGAGTTCGGTGGAGGTGTATTATAAAACCATGGCCAATCAAATCGAATACAACGAAGGTTATACGCCCGGTATCGGGGATGTGGAAGAGCAGTTTGTTTTTGGAAAGGGCTGGAGTTATGGCGCTGAATTTTATCTCAACAAGGCAAGAGGAAATTTAACGGGATGGATTGGCTATACCTTGTCCTGGACCTGGCGACAATTCAAGGATCTCAACGAGGGTGAAAAATATCCGGGTCGTTTTGATCGCAGGCATGATCTCAGCATCGTTGCCAATTATCAAAAGAATAAAAAGTGGAAATTCTCGGCTGTTTTTGTGTACGGAACGGGTAACGCGTTTACACTGCCGGAACGGTTCACGCTGGTGGAAGGGGTGCTCACGCAGGAGTTCAGCAAGATCAACCAATACCGTTTGCCGGCCTATCACCGTCTTGATTTTTCTGCCACCTATGTGCCCGGTGCCCATAAAGTGAAAAAGTTGCGTACCGAATGGGTGTTTAGTGTGTACAATGCTTACAGTCGCCAGAATCCGTACTTTATCTATTACGATCAGTCCGGATCTCCATTGAGTGGTACGTTGCAGGTAGAAGCCCGTCAGGTATCGTTATTCCCCATCATTCCGAGTGTAACTCTGAATTTTAAATTGTAAGACGGTCCCCAATCGGATGCACGTATTCAATGCAGCAACGGGTCGCACGGTTATTTCAACCGAAAGACCACGCTGGCATTTTGCTGATTGTCGGCACTCAGTAATACCTTGTAATAGTCGGTTCCATTTTGTACACGCATGATGGCGGTATTGGGTGGAACCCGACCGAGATTTTCGGCAAACATGGTTAAGACATTGTCTTTGCCGGGTAGTGCTTTCACTTGCAGTACAATGGGCTGATCACTCAGGGTTTGTTTGGAAAGGATGACCTCGCCGTTGAATAATACCGTAATGATGTCGCCGTCTACTTCTGCGTTATCGTACAGTTTAATCGTGATCTCTTGTTCTGTTATGCTGATGCGGTCGTAAATTTTATTTTCTCTTTTGTTGAGCTCAGCCGGTGGAGGAGGAGCTTGCAACGTAACGGGCGCTTCAGCCGGTTTCTTTTCAATGACAGGAGCGGTGGCTACTGTTTCCGGAACAGTCGTTGGAACGGAATCTTTTGGAATGGAAGGTTTCGCCGGACTATTCGTTTTGGGTCGGGTTACCGGTGGAATCGTAGTTAAGGGTTTATTGGAGGGTTTGGTTTCATTTTTTTTGCCGGCAACGGGCGGATTGGTTGTGATGGTATTTTTAACCAATCGTTTGCGCGAGAGCAACGTACTGCCTCTGCCGCAATTGTCTTCGGCTCTTGACGATTTCCAGGTTCCCGTTAATTCTTCGGTATCGCCTTTCTTGAAATAAGTGAGTTTGTGTACTTGAAAGCAATCCCTGAACCAGTCGGGGGTATTGGCTTTGATGCGTTTGTATTCCGTGGCAATCAACGTTTTGCTTCGTTTATCAACTGTTACTTTGATGGCGCAGATGGTATAGTAACGTTTGTTTTCGATCATGAAATAAGTCGTAGACGTTCCTTCGTAGGAATCACCGTTGGCTTCAATTTCCAAACTGTATTCGGTGCGGTCGTCGGGTAACGATCCCACGGCATCAAAACTGCCATTCCACTGTCCTTTAAAATCCTGTGCATGGGAAAAAAGATTGCCGGTCAGGAAAAACAAAGCAAAAACAAATACTCTCATATCACGTTCATTGATTGGTTTGCAAATTAGTTAATTGCCGAAAACCGAAACCTGAAAGGCTTTGTTAATTTTAAAATGGCGATGATCTTCGTCTGTTCCTGTTTAAGTTTTTGTGAAACAAACCGTTCCTTACTTGTTCTGCTACTGCAAGTTTCTTAACTTTGTCCACTTGTTTTGAAGACGACAACCAATGCAAAAAAGCCGTTCCGACAGTTCAAAATCAGGATGCGGCAACAGGCTTTTTTGGAATCAAAAACGATTAACGGAAACAGTTATGAAGATTACATTTCCGGACGGCGCGGTCAAAGAATTTGAAAGCGGCAGTTCGGCTTTAGCAATAGCAAAATCCATCAGTGAAGGGCTGGCACGTAAAGTTTTAGCCGCCAGTGTCAACGGTCAGGTTTGGGATTTGAATCGTTCCATCCATGAAGATGCTTCCTTGAAATTGTTAACCTGGGATGATGCCGATGGAAAATCTACTTTTTGGCATTCCAGTGCGCACTTGATGGCCGAGGCTGTCGAGTCGTTGTTCCCGGGTGTGAAATTTTGGGTGGGTCCGGCTGTTGAAAAAGGGTTTTACTACGACATGGATCTTGGTGATCGTAAAATGTCGGAAGACGATCTGCTCGCACTGGAAAAGAAAATGAACGAACTGGCGAAGCAAAACAACAGTTTCGTACGTAAAGAGATCTCTAAAGCGGAAGCCGTTTCTTATTTTGAAGAAAAGGGTGATGAATATAAACTGGATCTGCTCAGTGGTTTGACCGATGGTGAAATTACCTTCTACTCACAGGGAGGGTTTACCGATCTCTGTCGTGGTCCGCACATCCCGCATACCGGTATCATCAAAGCCATCAAGCTGCTCTCCATTGCCGGTGCCTACTGGAAAGGGGATGAGAAAAACAAACAGCTTACCCGTGTGTATGGGGTAACATTCCCATCACAAAAAGAACTGGACGAATACCTGCTCATGCTGGAAGAAGCCAAGAAGCGCGATCACCGCAAACTGGGTAAGGAACTGGGTATCTATACCATGGATGATGATGTAGGGCCCGGATTGCCGCTGTGGTTGCCCAATGGAACCATCATCATCGAAGAACTGGAACAACTGGCGAAAGAAACAGAAGCCGCCGCCGGCTACAAGCGTGTGGTAACACCGCATATCGCAAAGGAAAGTATGTACCTCACCAGCGGACATCTGCCGTATTATGCCGACAGTATGTTTCCGCCCATGGAAATGGATGGCGAGAAGTATTACCTGAAAGCCATGAACTGTCCGCATCATCATAAGATTTTTGATGCAGAGCCTAAGAGTTACAAAGATTTGCCCTACCGCATTGCCGAATATGGAACTTGTTACCGTTACGAACAAAGCGGTGAGCTGTTTGGGTTGATGCGCGTTCGTTGTTTACACATGAACGACGCCCATATCTATTGCACCAAAGAGCAGTTCTTTGAAGAGTTCAAGGCCGTGAACGACATGTACCTCAAGTATTTCAAAATATTTGGCATCGAAAAGTATGTGATGCGTTTGAGTTTGCACGAACCTTCCAAACTCGGACAGAAATATGTGAACGAACCGGAGTTGTGGAAACAAACAGAGGAAATGGTCCGGAAAGTGCTCATTGAAACCAATACCCCCTTTGTGGAAGTGCAGGATGAAGCCGCGTTCTACGGTCCCAAAATAGACGTACAGATCTGGAGTGCGATCGGACGGGAGTTTACACTGGCTACCAACCAGGTCGATTTCAACAGCGGACTCAAGTTCAAACTGGCGTATACCAATAAGGACAACCAGCCCGAAGTGCCCCTGATCATCCACCGGGCTCCGCTTGGAACCCACGAACGGTTCATTGGCTTCCTGCTGGAACATTATGCCGGCAAGTTCCCCTTGTGGCTCGCGCCTGTGCAAGTGAAGATTCTGCCGATCAGTGATAAGTTTCTGGATTATTCAAAAACAATCTTGCAGAAACTGAAAAATGCGGATATTCGTGCTGAAATCGACGACCGAAGCGAAAA
>CANGQQ010000142.1 GCA_947456025.1 Chitinophagaceae bacterium
GCGAGTTCCTCCTCCCACCGCGTATCACCGTGCCAGGGTAAATCAACGGCATAGATCGTAAACCGGTCACCGAGGTCCGCTTCCAGAAAACGGAAGCTGTTTGCCGATTCACCAAAGCCATGCAGACACAAGAGCACATGCGTTCCTGTACCGCCTTGCAGATAAGCGATGGAGGAACGCTTGTATGAACAGTACATCTCCTGCATGACATTCTGAGTTTTACAGCTGCTCTTGTGAGCACGTTAAAAGTAAACTATATTTTCAAGGGATTAGAAAAGTATGACATCTGCCCAATAGATTTGCAGCTACGATGACACGATCTGTCAAAAAGAAAAAAAGTCGTTTTCTGATGTATCTGCTTGTATTACTGTTCGTAGGCGCCGCTTTGTTGTTTGCCTATTTGTACTGGCTCGACAAAGAAACAACGATGATCCGTTATCGCGAGTTTGGTATTGCCATTCCCTCCAACTATAAGATTCATGGCATTGATGTGAGTCGGTATCAGCAGCGGATCGATTGGGAGGCGGTTAAAGGCATGAACATCGGCGGCATCCGCATCGAGTTTGCATTCATCAAAGCCACCGAGGGAACCGGGCGAAAAGATTTTTTGTTTGACCGCAACTGGCATCACGCCCGGAAGCAGGGGATTACCCGTGGCGCTTATCATTTTTTTACCCCTTCACGTGACGGTGCTGCGCAGGCACGTCATTTCATCCGGCATGTTCAACTGGAACCGGGCGATCTTCCGCCGGTGCTGGATGTGGAACAGTCCAATGGTGTAACGCGTGCACAACTGCAGGAACGTGTGCGCGAATGGTTGCAGGAAGTGGAAGCAGCCTATCATGTAAAACCCATCCTGTACACCAATGTGCATTTTTACGAACGTTACCTGGAAGGAGCCTTTGAAGACTATCCCTTATGGGTGGCGCATTATTTACAACCCAATGCACCGCGTATTGGAAGAGACTGGCATTTCTGGCAACACAGCGAAAGCGGACAGGTGAACGGGATTAAAGGCAAAGTGGATTTTAACGCCTTCAGCGGCGACAGTACGGATTTTGTACGTCTGCTTTTAAAATAAATTACATTTGCACTTCTTAAACCAAAATAGCAGATCATGAAGCAAACCATTGTAGCGGCCCTCCTCGTAATCCTTTCCTTTCAGGCATCGGCACAAAATAAAACAGCCAACAGCATTGATTACAAAACCGCTGTTGGTTTGAAGTTGTGGGACGGCGGCGGTATAACCTTAAAGACCTTTTTTAAAGAAGATCGTGCGTTGGAATTCATCGGCTTTTTTAATCGTTACGGAACACGTATCACCGGCTTGTATGAGTTTCACGGTGATTTGAATACCGAAGGCAACTTAAAATGGTATATGGGCGGTGGCGGCCACGTGGGATTGTACAAACTCAATAACACGATTATTGGTATCGACGGTGTCATTGGCATTGATTACAAATTCAACAACATGCCGTTGAATCTGGCCTTGGACTGGCAGCCTTCCTTTGAATTTTATAAAGGATACGGCTTCTCGGGTAACTGGGGCGGCTTAGCAGTGCGGTATACCTTATAAAGCGTTCAACTTTTTCACGAAAATGCTGTTGTGTTCTATGCAACAGCATTTTTAGTTTAACTTGGAGCAATGAACGAAATGGAACCCGATATCAGGGATTATTTAAGGAAGGTTTTGAAAACCGTTTCTGTCGGAATGCTGTTCCTGATTTTTCACATGACCGTGGGTGTTTTTTTGAACTGGGCCTTTTTTGAAGGCGCTATTGGCGTGGGTAATATCCTTTATTACATTGTTCTGTTAACTACCTTGGGCGGATTGATTGCTTATTTAATGCGGTTGTGGAAGCGGGCATGAGCCGGAGGCTGTTGTTGGCGTCTCCGCCAACAACGCTTAGAACGGTTGGTTACCGAGACCAATAACAGAAAGTCCTATTGGCGTGGACGCCAACAGGAGCAAACGGTAACGCCAACAGGAGCAAAACAAGAAAGGTGCATTAAAAAACGAAATCTCATCCTCAATGCCATGGTTCGTGTCTTCACGAACCAATTCATAAAACCCGTATCAAAATTCATTTCGCAGATCCCTTCAGAAACAGAAATTGCCTGTCGGCTTTTTCGTAAAATGAAGCCGAAGAGTAAATGTAATCACAAGGATCGGTTGCCAATTGCTAGTGTTCCGCCAAAGGATTCATGTGTTTTTGGATAGCAGTGAAAAGATAAGAAAAATTCAAATCAGTAAGGTTCGTGGAGACACGAACCAAGGCGGTGGAATATTTTATTGCAATTCAACTATAACTTCATTTTTTCGATTAAAAACTTCAAAAGGTGCATTATAGCCCAAAAAATAAAATTGATTAGAATACTTTATACCTTCAGCATCTAAAGCTGCTTTTAAATTCTGTTTATACTTTTCTATTTTAGTATCATTAGCCCAACCGTTAAACCTTATCGCAGCAACGGTTTTTGCAGGTTCTTCCTTAAATTCTATACCTGATTGATTAGGCTTAGGAAGCATGTTCTTATTAAATTTCTTAGGAACCATAAACATCATTGTCATGGAATCTCCCAATGACATTGAGACTGGGGAAGTCATAGATATTTTTTCATTCCTTTCATTATTTCCAAAAATATATCCCGCTAGAATAGAGAAACCTTTACTTGAAGAACTTTTAAACCCTTTTGTGGAGAGTTTGACAGAGGTAAATAAAGTAGTTTCATAACGCCTTATTTCAAATCGCTTATATTTTTTTTTGACAACATAAGGGTATCTTTCAATATTTCTTTGTCCATGTATAAAATAAAGTTGGACTAATGTAAACGCTATTAGGATTACTAAAAGTACGATTATTACTATTTTCATTTTTTCATTTTAGTATTTAGCTCAATGCCATGGTTCGTGTCTGTAAGTGTTATGCCAAAGGATTCATGTGTTTTTGGTTAGCAATGAAAAGATATGAAAAATTCAAATCAGTAAGGTTCGTGGAGACACGAACCAAGGCGGTGGTCGTGTGCTTTTTCTTTCCTTCGCCAGACTGTGCTGTTGTTGGCGTCCCCGCCAACATGAGCGTAAAAACATTGATATGCGTCACCGGGTTCATTGTATTGAGTCATTTTAAAAGGCTTTTACAAGTTCTAACTTAAAGATTGGCATTTCTATTTATGATAGTTTAAAAACAAAAAAAAATGGGAAATTTAATTTACATCATTGCCGTTATACTAATCATAGGTTGGGCAATTGGATTTTTTGCATTTAATGTAGGTGCAATTATTCATGTTCTACTTGTTATTGCAGTTATAGCAATATTGGTTAGAATAATTCAAGGTAGAAAAGTTGTCTAGAATAAGACGGTGCTGTTGTTGGCGTCCCCGCCAACATGAGCGCAATGAAGGTTGTTGGGAATGAAGCGTTGTCGGTAAGAAATTCTTCAAGACTTCTTATTTGTTTTCATCTTTTTCTCAAGAGTTGATATTCGTTTATCCCAATCTGTATTCCAGCCGTCTTTTTTTGCATCAAGACATATCTGTAAGGCATGATCATAATCCTTTTCTTTTTCTAAAATTATTGCTAATTGCTCATAACCCTTATGTCTTGGTAATGTTGTGAAATCAGCATCGGTAAGGAAAGCGACTTTCGTTTTTTTACTTATTGTAATTTGCTTTATACAATATTGTTTTGCTAATTCATAATATCTTAAATCAAGACTTCTCTTTTTGTAGTAGTGTTCAATTAAACAACCATACAAAAAATGCTCGTCTAAAATTGGTGTCTCATGCGTAAGAAGAGATTCGGCTTTTGTTAATATTTTTTCTGAAATAACTTCATCGGCTAAAGTCGTGAACCAAGATTGTAGTCCTGTTAAAAAAGTAATAACGGTTGCAGATGAACCAAGTATGGTGCCTTTGGTTAAATCACCGCCTCCCATAGGGATATATTTTTTCTGGATGTATAGTTTTTCCTCATTTGCGAAGGCACTGTCCCACCAATCAAGTAAATTATAATAACCTAAGCTTCCTTTATCTGTTGGCGTTCCTGTTTTATATATTTCAATTTTAGATGCCATTAAATATCATTAACGTTAAACTATTAGCGATGTTACATCATCTTGTATTTATAATGCCAATTACAACTTGTATTTTAAGATACAAAAGCAGAATGAAAGTTCTGTTGCTCGACTTACTTCGCCATATCGCCCCCTGTAATGCTTTGCAAGGGACTGTGATGGGTGGGGTGAAGATATTTTGTTTGCTTGATCAGAACATCATGATCCAAATCCAGTTCTATGCAAGTTTTTAGTACATAGATTTGATGCGTATATGTAGGTTCTTTTGTGTGCAACGCTCACTTTTAGAGACGCTACTTGTAAATGACCCACATTCAGCAGAAAATCACCCCCCTCATTAAACCCTCACCCCATCTCAGAGTCTATGCTGTATAAAACAAGAATACTATGCAGAAAATGATCGTTTCAATTGCCCTCTGTACCGCGCTCCATTTTACAACGGCCCTCAACGCCGGTGCGCAGGTGCAAAACCCAAGGCGCGACCGTGTTGAAAACCGCGTGGATCGCAGGGAAAATGTAAGAGACCGCAGCGAAAATGTGCGCGACCGACGGGAAGATGTGCGTGATAAACGCGAAGACCGCAGAGACGCAATGCATAATGGCGGACGCCGTGACAAACGGGAAGACCGCAGGGATGCACGGGAAGACAAGCGCGACAAACGTGAAGATGTGCGCGACCGGAGAGAAAACGTACGGGACCGCCGCGAAAATCGGGTGGATAGGAGAACAAGAGGGTAGCTTATCACTCTTTTCGCTGTTGTTGGCGTCCCCGCCAAACAACGCTCAGAGCGATTGATTACGGAGGCCAACAATAGAAAGGCCTATTGACGAGGACGCCAACATGAGCTCAGATGTGCGCGACCGCAGAGAAAACGTATGGGACCGCCGCGAAAATCGAGTGGATAGGAGAACAAGAGGGTAGCTTATCGCTTGTTCAAATCCTCGTGGTCTTTTTCCAATGCACATCGCTGTAAGTGATTGCGCTTCGTATCTAAACAAGAAAGCCTTTCTGTACGAAAGGCTTTCTTGTTATGAAGATCCGTTTTTGTTTATACATCTGCTGTTAAAACGCTGCTTGCCGGGCCCTGCATCAAGGTTACGCTCCGGTTGATGAATTCGGTCAACTGGCTGCCTTTCAGCAAGCCTTGCGAGAGCAGCGCCAGATCGGCTAGATTGTGTACCATCTCTTTCCCTTTTTCTTTATTGTCTGCACTCAAAATGGTGCGGTAAACGGGATGGTTGCCGTTTACCGTCAGTTCCACTTCATCGGGCATCTGGGCGTAGAAGCTGCCCATGGGTCCGCTCATGTGCGCCATGTCTTTCATGCGGCGCATCATTTCGGGACGGGTGGCAATCACGGGTGGCGCATCCACACTCAGGCCTTTCA
>CANGQQ010000143.1 GCA_947456025.1 Chitinophagaceae bacterium
GCCTCCACCCGAGCAGATTTAAACCTCAACAAATTTCATTTTTCTCTATACGCTGCATCGACCTGGATCACGTTCAGTGATTGTACAGGAAATATGGATATGAATCAATCCTGCAAGTGTTGATCGGAAAGCAACCCGACTACTCTTGAATTTGCTTCACTGGTTGATTCATGCGGACTTACAATAAAAATTAATAACAGCAAATGAAAAGACATTTTATCATCTTCATATCAATATTATTCGCCACAACTGCTTTTGCTCAAATTCCTCCCGGCGATTCATTAACTAAACATCTTGACGAAATCGTTGTAAGCAGTAATAAGTTTCCCGAAAAGAAACGCAATGTTGCCCAACGAATCGATCTGATCAACGCCGGGTTAATTGCAAAAATGAATGTACAAAATACAGGAGACCTTCTACTCAACACCGGCAACGTATTTGTTCAAAAAAGTCAGCAAGGTGGAAGTAGTCCGGTGATCCGGGGCTTTGAAGCCAGCCGCATCCTTCTTGTTGTAGATGGTATTCGAATGAACAATCTTATCTATCGCTCCGGACATTTACAAAACGTGATCACCGTAGATCAGAACATGTTGCAAAGTATGGAAGTCATGTACGGTCCGGCCTCCACACTTTTTGGAAGTGATGCCCTGGGCGGGGTTGTTCACTTCCGTACAAAAGCACCGAATCTTTCCACGAAAGAAGGAAAAGTGCAAGTCAACGGCCATAGTTTTGTTCGTTACAGTTCGGCCAATCAGGAAAAAACGGCACATGCCGATGTGAATCTGGGCGGAAAAAAAATAGCCTGGTTACAGTCGTATACTTTCAGTGATTTTGGGGACATGAGAATGGGTGGCCGTTATCCCAAAAAATATCCCGATTTTGGAAGAAGAGATTCTTTCATTAGACGCATTAACGGAATAGATACTGTAGTTAAAAACAGCAACCCCAACGTTCAAACATACAGTGGTTACCAACAATGGGATATTTTACAAAAACTGCTATACAAAGCATCCGAAAAGATTTCACATTCATTGAACTTTCAACTTTCCAACACCAATAACGTGCCGCGTTACGATCGCCTTCAGGATAAACGAAACAATACCTTACGCTGGGCCGAATGGTATTACGGCCCACAAAAAAGAATACTGACGTCCTACGAATTAGCACTGACAAAAATCGGATGGTTTGACAACATCAACGCCAATATCAATTATCAGGCTATCGAAGAAAGTCGTATTCAGAGACAATACCGTTCTTCGAATAAGGAGGCACGCGTAGAGCGTGTTCATGTTTTCGGTTATGTGATTGATATGCGCAAGTCATTAAAAAAACATGAGATTACCATTGGAACAGACGGACAATTTAATTCGTTAAGATCGGATGGATCCATTACCAATGTTAATACCGGTAGCGTTACAAAGCTTATTGACACACGATATCCAAACGGAAAAAACAAAATGAACAACCTGGGCGTATTTGCGCAACACACGTATAAACTTAACAAAAAAATAGTATTAAACGATGGCTTACGATTGCAGCATAGCACCCTCTTTTCCAGTATTGCCGACAACTCATTCCGACAATTACCTTATACTGAAATCCATCAAAAAAACACAGCCATTACAGGAAATGCAGGGTTGGTTTTTTTACCGGGTGTCAGTACAAAACTATCGACACATTTTTCTGCAGGGTTTCGTGTGCCAAATGTCGATGATCTGGCAAAGATTTTTGAATCCGGAACATCAGGAACTGTACGGCAGGTCGTTGTTCCTAATCCGAATATAAAGCCGGAACGTACATATAATTTTGATATCGGTATCAGTCACAGTCTGGGTAAAAAAGTACGATTGGAAGCAAGTGGCTTTTATACCTTGTTTCGGGATGCACTTGTTAAAGCGCCCTTTCTTTATAACGGACAAGACTCGATTCTATACAATGGTGTAAAAAGTCAGGTACTGGCAAACGTCAATGCCAACAAAGCCTATCTGTACGGATTCTCGGCTTCGGTATTTGCAGCCATTAACTATTTTTCGTTCAGTTCCACCATCAATTACACATACGGAAGATTTGAAACGGACATCAACAAAAACACAACCATCTATGAACAACAACCCAACGGGTCTTATGCCCTTGTATCAAAGAACGTATCTTCCAAACCACTGGATCATATACCTCCCGTTTTTGGCAAAACAAGTATTTCCTACCAGAAAGCAAAACTGATGGCAGAAGTATTCTTCCTTTATAATGGCTGGAAAAAACTGGATCAGTACAATCCTGACGGGGAAGACAATCCACAGTATGCAACACCTGATGGAATGCCCTCCTGGTATACCATTAATTGGAGATCCTCCTACCTGATCAAAAAAACCACTTTACAATTTGCTGTTGAAAATCTTCTCGACCGGAACTATCGATATTTTGCTTCCGGATTTTCGGCGCCCGGAAGAAATTTCATCTTTAGTGTTCGAGTAGCATTTTAACAGCAGGCATCACAATCTCAAAGCCGTTGTTTTTGAAAGAACAACGGCTTTTTCATGAAAATGAACTAAATTCAAAGTATAAATTTGGTCATTGCTTATGACAGAAGAATCCATTGTGATGGGTTGTCTGCAAAAAGAACCGGCAGCGCAAGAGGCTTTATACCTCAAATTCAGCTCCAAAATGCTGGGTGTTTGCTATCGATTTGCACACAACCGTGAAGATGCTGAAGATATGTTACAGGAAGGATTCATTCGTGTGTTTACACAGATGCACCAATTTCAAAACAAAGGTTCTTTTGAAGGCTGGATCCGGCGCATCATTGTACATACCTGTATCAATCAACTAAAGAAATTCAAAAAATTCAATGATTGTCTCGAAATCAGTTTTGCGCAGATGATGCCAGCGAGCGAAACAAACATCCCTTCCGTTATTCAAGCCAAACAAATTGTTGAATGCATCCGGTCTTTACCCCTGGGATATAGAACGGTTCTAAACCTTTATGCCATTGAAGGTTATTCGCATCGTGAAATTGCCCATATGCTGGAAATTGAAGAAAGCTCGAGCCGTTCACAATACGCCCGTGCAAAAGCAATGCTGGAGCGCATTCTGACCCAAAAACACATTCTGTTGCAACCCGAAAAATCAGGTTGGTTTAAAACCGCGGTCAATCTCTGATTAATAAAAACAATTCCAGTTTATACTGCATGAGTCGTATTTCCAATTATAAGGATTCATTTGAGACCCGACTGAAAGAACAGGTTGAGGATTTTGGCATGAAGCCGGGAGCCGCTTCCTGGAAAGCGATTCATCATTCAATCCAAAGCCGCAATCCACGTTTTGGCTTGTTAAGCCTTTTATTGCTTTTTGTATTTCTGGTTCCGTTCACCATCCGTATTGCAACAACATCCCATTCCGCTTTTCCCGATTTGTTCCAAGGCATGACAACAATCCATACAAATAAATCAATAAGTTTAAATGCGCCTTTGCATTACGTACAGGAACACTGGATGCCGTCCGCACCTTTGAACACCTCATTCAACAAGAATCTATCGTATAAGAGCGTTGTGTCATTTGAAAAAGAATCGGCCCGCTGTATTCAAACCGGATCCCATCCTCTTTTGCGTTCCATAACTGCCAAAACGGGATCAGCATCAAAATCTTGGAACGGACCGGACTTTTTTAAGCCCCCGTTCCTCCCAACCCATGCGCAACCGAGTACAGCCTTTACTGCAAGCAATTCGAAAAACAATCCGAATGCACCATACAGACTGCAAGCAAAATCAAAACAAAATAAACAGTTGCAATTCTTCATTGTTCCCTCAATCAGTCACAGTGCCTCCTACCGTATGTTGAAAGCGAGGTCAACGGAGGACGTTGCTTACCATATCGAACAAGAGCCATCCGCCGGATTTGAAGCGGGTGCTGCTATTTTGATTCCGGTTTCCAATCGACTCACGTTCAGAACCGGTCTTCAATTCAACTTTACCCATTATAAGATCAAAAACATTACGGCCTTTGCAACAGCATCCGGAGCCGGTATCTTAAACGAGTCCTCAGGACCATTAAATCCATCTGCAGTCAAAATTCACAATCAGTCCTACCAGGTATCGGTACCTGTAGGGATGGAATACAGGATCGAACAACGATCCGGTTTAAGTTGGTATGTAGCAGCTCATATACAAGCAACCTATATGATGAAAACAACCGGCCATCTTTATGTACGATCTGTTCAAAAACCGGCCATTGCCAGGGACTTGCTGAGCAGAATGAACAGTCATGCTGCCGTTGAAACCTTTATCCGGTGGAATCATAAAAAAACAACCTTACAAATAGGCCCTCAAATCCGTTGTCAGCTTCGATCCAACACACATCCCAAAATCAGTTCCAAAGAATATTTGATCGACTATGGCATTAAAGTCGGTATCGTTCAAACCCTTCATTAAAAAACCGTTTTTGAAATATCACTTTCAAGTCCTTTGTCTTATTTAATTTTACACAATGCGTACAATCATACTTTCATTCATTGTATTGGGAATCCTTTTCTCAGCTTGCAAAAACGAAAAAAAAGAGCAAAAGAATTATATTGATGTGTCGGGCTACCTGAGAGGCCAACTCGCCTATTTTGACACTGTACCCTTTGGTTTTGTTCGTGTCAAATTGCTGGATACTATTGCAACCGATACGCAATACCTGCGTAAGGAAGATGTGGCAAAGATCGTTGAGCCTTTTCTTACAACATCCTTACAAAAAGACGCCTTTGAGGATCGTTACAGTGAGTCGAGCTTTGCAGATGCCACCATCGGAAAAATCACCATCACTTATACCGCAAATAAAACGGACGACCCGGTACAACGCATTGTTGTATATGTGACTCCGGGAAAAGAAGTGATTGAAAAAGTTTACCTGACACGTGCCGAAGCAAACGGAGATTCCTCGCTCACACAACAATTACTTTGGAAACACAATCAAAGTTTAATGCTCATTACATCTGTCACCAAAAAAGACCAAACAGAAACAACCGTAACTGAAAAAATTGCTTGGGATGAAGAACAAGAATGATTATGACACAGGAAACGTTTCAAGAAATTGCCCCGACTCTTCCCCGTGAACCCGGAATTTATAAATATTATGATTCGAATGAAACCTTGCTTTATGTTGGAAAAGCAAAAAACATAAGAAAAAGGGTTTCGAGTTATTTCAATAAAAATCAGCAATCCTTTAAAACACAGGAATTAGTACGAAGAATAGCATCGATTGAGTTCACCATCGTATCAACTGAGCAAGATGCCTTTCTCCTTGAAAATGCGTTGATCAAACAATTCAAGCCGCACTTCAATATTGAGTTGAAAGATGGGAAAACCTATCCGTTTATTGTCATCAAAAAAGAACCTTTTCCAAGAGTTCTGCTGACAAGAAGAGCCATTAACGACGGTTCGGAATATCTGGGACCTTTTACCTCCGTAATGAGA
>CANGQQ010000144.1 GCA_947456025.1 Chitinophagaceae bacterium
CATTCTACATCCCAGTCTTGTGTTAGATCTATGACAGGCCCCAGATCTTCCTGCTGTGCTTTGAGATCATCAAAAATCAAACGGTTGTAAATTCGATGTATGCGCGTTTTGACCCCCTCTTTGAGATAAAACAACTGCCGCCCTTCCGGAATAAGTCGGGTGAGACAAACCGTTTCAATACCCGTATATTCTCGTGTGCAATTGAAATCGACCAATGTTTTTTGATGTTCCGGTTTGAGTTCCAGCAAAATCACATGTTCCGGAGCATGGCTTCCCAGAAGTAAACGTCGTAGCATCCGCAAATAGCTGTCCTGATTGTACCCATTCAAATAAGGACTGTAATTCCCGGGAAGATCGTAATACTGTTCAAGTGTGTTCGACATGTGCACCTGAAATGCATACAAGGTTGGAAACCCTTGCATTTCGATCAGTTGCGGCTCAAGTTCCCCTTCGTCGTTCCTGCAAACTGCAAAATCAAATGAGATCATGTGCGAAAAAGAAGTCTCACCCGGAATAAACTCATCGGGAGGAATCGAATTTGCGGTCATACGATGAAAATCGGAGTCGCAAATCAGGTCCACGATTGATTCGCAGGCATGCAGGATTTTTTCTTTCAAGTTTTGGTCAACAAAAACAGGCGTCTCCGCAAGTCGAAAAGGAATCGGCTCGGAGAGATAACGACTCATTTCGTTCAGATAGGCCTGATAGATTTCTTTTGAAAAAGACGTATTAAACTGCTTTCGGAGACCTGGAACCATAACGTATATTTTCGTACTGAATAGGCATTAAGCTCAAACAAGAACATGAACAGATTTCAAATTGCATGCCTGACGTAAAAAATTGGGCAGCAAGTGAGCATAAGTCCATAAAATTTTATCGGGATCTTCCAGATGTTCAATCATGCTTTTCCATTTTTCAAAGCCGTGATTTTCGATAACGGTAGCTTTTTTCTCTTCGGTTTGCAAGTACATGCTCATCCCAATCGCATCCGCCTCGGGATGAAACTGTGTTCCAATCATGTACTCATTGAAGCGTACCGCCATAATAGCCCGCTCCAACGGAACATGCGGCCTATCTTTTTCAATACACAAGATATGCGCACCGATGCGTTTCAGTTGTTGAAAATCGGGTTCGATCACCTGGTAATCGCGGCTATCAACAACATAAAATGGATCCTTGAGACCGTCAAATACATTCTCATTTGCAGAAGATTGTACAATATGAACCGGAAAAACACCAAATGCTGTTGATTTTCGTTTACATACGTTACCGAGATTGAAATACCGACTGGCCATCTGAAACGAATGACAGATAAAAAACACATATTTTTTTGTCTGTTTCAAGGGGTCCGCATTCCATTCCAGAACCGCTTGAAGCCAATTGAAATAACGTTCTTCCCATTCCGTACCTTCTCCATCAAAGGGACTACCCGGTCCACCTGAAGAAATGTAAACATCGTAGGAAAGATCGGGTACATGAGCCGTTCTGCGCACATCAAACTCGTCGTAGGTCAATTGCAATTGATTTTCGGAGCCAAATTCCTCTAAAATAGCACGAATACCACGCATCCCCTGATTGGGAAATCCGTTGTAAAGGTCCAAAATGGCCACTTTCACCGTTTGTTGGGCAAGGCTCGTCATAAAGGCAAAAATACCGAAAAAGCAAACTGTATTAGCATGGAGATTCAACAACAAATCATCTTCATTGTTCAACGCAGGCAGTTCTAATTACAATCCATCCAGAAAGGATTGGATGGTATTCAATTCCACGAGTACCGGCTTTACAACGGCCAGCATTCCGGCTGTTGTTCGTTGATCCAGTTTTCCTAAGTAATAACTGTCTCCGATTTTGGAAATGGAAAAAAATAACACTTCTTCGTTAATCGGAATATTGGAACTTCCAAATGTTCTGAATGAGGCATCTCCGTCTAAGCGGACAATACTGCGTATGTTTTTAAAGGCCATGTAGACGGATGTATTGCAGTTTGAAAACAAATTGGGCAAAACAACGGAAACTTTGGTACGCGCAGAGGCCGATTCGATGTACTTTCCTACCTGAATCAACCCTCCATGACGAATGGACAGATGATACCCTTTACGAACCGGGTTGACAGAATCCCAAACACCCAGTTGCGGATAATCGTTTGCAGGAACCCAGTTGAATCCGGACGTATTCGAAAACCCGTTGCGGCTTCCGTAAAATACATTCATGCCGGGCTTCGTATCTGTTTCATAAAATTGAATCAAGATGCTTTTCTCTGCTGCAATGGAGACCGGTTGATTGTTGCTTGTTAAATTCAAAAAAACGGCGCCTCTGGTTTCAAGAGGATACATACCGGCCTGTGACGGAACTCCATATCGAACATAATCGCCCAGTTTTCGAATCATGACATATTCCGATTTTACTTCCGAGAGTGTTGTTACCATTCCCGGCAGAACTAAAAACTTACCCGGCAGTTGGATCCGCAAACCATTGTCTGTTTCAAGTACTGAGTCCAAAGTTGGATTCAATGTTTTAACAAACACTTTCCCTAAAAGCCGTGCAGCCAGTTGATGCACCTGTGCATTTGAAGGAATAGTTACGGACCAGGCTGAATCCAATGCCTGATCGTTGTCCGGAACAAACCGTTCAGAATCTTTTTTACAGGAAACCAACAATACACTGCAAACGATCAAACTCAAAAAAATGATTCTTGCTGCGAAATGATACATTATCTCTTGATTTCTAAAATGAAAATTGGTTATAGTTATGATACTGCTTCTGTTTTTACCGCTGCCTGTTTGCAAAAAGATTGTAACGTACCCCTAACTGCAATCCAAAAACAGAGTACCGTTGCTGAATGTAACTATCGTTTTGACTGACGGGTGTAACATTGTAACGGATATAAGGCTCTGCAAATGCATTCAGATTGGGGCTCACATATTTCTGAATGGTAAGCCCGGCATAAAAGCCATATCCAATATTGCTTCGCCAGTTGTTCACGCCCTTCCCTTCCCTGGTGGTAATGGGAACGGGAAGAAAGGATGTATCTAAAACTTCTCCTTTATAAAATGAAACAATATTGAATACCAAGCCGGCATTTAAAGCAAAGGAAATACGGTCCTGATTTCCAAATTCATACGTAAACAGCACCGGAACATCAACAAACCGGAAACGATTGTAGGTTGTACGATAATTGGTTCCTGTTTGTTCAAAATAAGAGGTGTCACGCACACGTAATGTATCACCCGGCGCTCTTACAACAATGCGGATCGAAATGATTTGCGTAAGCCGCTTTTCCTTTTCGGTAACGAGTTTCATCTGCTCGTTAATCTGACTGTAATTGACCCCTGTTTTCATCAAAGTGCGCTCTCCCATTGATTTGGATATACGAACACCTACACTGTATCCCATGCGATTGTTTTCAACGGACATTCGTTGTGTCACATAATTTATAGGGCGGGTAGCCGAAGAAAAATTCCGGATCGAATAATCCGGGCCTGCATACACTTCCAGATACAAATCATTACGACCGGTCCTTAAGGGTGCACAACCGGGCAAGAGCGTTTTCACAGACGGTTGCAAGGGATGAATTTGAAAAGTATTGACATACTTGTTTTCATGTCGCCAATAACCCAGTTTGAAAGCGGCACCATCGAAAGAAGTCTGAGATATCTGAAGGTTTTGTCTTTCCGCTTGCGGTTTTTGATTGTGACTCCACTGAACACTTGGTTTCACTTTTTGCACTGTCCTTTTCGGCTCATGCAAAACCGGATTATAAGTTACAGCATCCCCCTTTGGAGAGGATGTGCCGGAAGCAATGTGTTCAACGCCGGCCCCAATTTTTGGATCTGTGGATGGCTCCGCAACTCCATGTTCGGTTGCTTCATGAATGGGAACGGTAACGGACTTTTCGCTTACCGTCTGTTGATTGGGTATAGACAGAACTTGTTTTGATGTATGAGTAGATTCAGGATGAGAAGGGACAGATGCAACCGGAACAGCTGTTGTATCCGAAAAGGAGCGATTCAGAAAATAACCAACTCCCATTACGATGGGCGCTAAAATCAAAAACCATCCGTAACGTTTCCAAAAAAAGAAACCGTACTTCCTTTCTTCTTTCTCTTTTTTGATCCGTTCCCATACATGCATGGGAGCACCGGAATCATATTGTTCCAGTTTCTCCTTGATGTAAGATTCAAACGATTCCTCTTTCATATTGCGATACTTTTTTGCAATTTCAATACTTCGTTTTGTAAAAACCGTCTTGCTTTTACCAATTGTGACCGTGATGTGCTTTCCTGTATGTTTAACATGGATGCGATTTCATCATGACTGTACCCTTCAATAACATAAAGATTGAATACAATGCGATAACCTTCAGGTAAGCCATGAATCAACTTTAGCAAATCTGTTTCTGAAAGATGTTGATACGCCTGTGGATCCACAACACGATCCATGCCCGAATCGGGCTTCATCTCTTCGAAATGAAGCTTTCGCTTGCTGCAATGTTTCAACGCGGTATTTACAACAATTCTCCGGATCCACCCTTCAAAAGAACCTTCATGCTTAAACTTTGAAATATTTTTATACACTTTGATAAATGCATCCTGGAGGATATCCTCTGCTTCCATTTTGTCAAAGGCATAACGTATACAAACAGTAAGCATTTTGCCGGCGAATCGTTCAAAAAGAAGACGCTGGCATTGCTCATCGTTACGGATGCAGCCTTGAATCAGTTGTTGGTCAGTCAGTAACAGAATAAAAAGTTACAGTTTTACATGCAAGAGGCGGATCGGTTTCGAAACGCTGCCTCTACCGTTAAATTAAGAAACTTCCTTCAAAGACAAAAGGGCAACGATCGTTGCCCTTTTGAAAATGCATAATGTCTTATCACATACCCATATCCATCTTTTTCTGTTTGTTGTTGGCTAAAGAGGGATCCAACTCAATTGCTTTATCACACAAAGCAATCCCTTTTTCTTTCTGTCCCATTTTTTGATAGCACATGCCAATCATGTACAAAGAGCGTGTGTTATGCGTATCGAGCTGTAACACTTTATCCCAGTTGTCGATAGCCGACTGGTATTGACCCGCTTTATATTGCGCCTCTGCCAGCGCATAGGTAACGGTAACGCTGTATGGTCGTTTTTCCAATGATTGTTGCAGTAATTCGGAGGCTTTTATGAAATTGCCGGTATTCATGTAGCAATAGGCTAGGTTTTCAAAAAAATCGGCATTTTGAGTCCATCCGCGTTCGGCCGCCAATTCAAACATCGTAATGGCGTTTTTATCATCGGGAATTGAATAATAAACCATACCCATTTCGTATACATAACGGGCGTTTTTCACATCCAGATCAGCAGCTTTTTTATAATATGGAATGGCTTGCTTGTAACGCTCCATTTCCAGATAACTTCTGCCCAAGG
>CANGQQ010000145.1 GCA_947456025.1 Chitinophagaceae bacterium
CTGACCATTACAACAATGTCGCGTGCCGATAAGGATTCTTTTTTTTGATCGATCAATTCAACCAGATAATTGTAAAGAACTTCTACTTCACGAACCTGTGTGAAACAGGCGTTAATCGTCAGCGAGCCGTCCTTGATGTTCGAATCAAGAATGCAGTTGCGTTCTTCTTCCGGAGCATTGTAAAAGATGTCATGCTGGATTTTTTGAAGTAAGGTTTGAGGTGGTGGCGGCTCAATTGAAAGTTCATCATTGTATTGGTTGATGTAGGTTTCGTCACGAAACAATAATGCGAAACTTTCTTTGATGATCGTGCCCCAGCTTTGAAGCAAGGTGTTTCCAACAATAGGGGCTTCGTTATGAGGGACTTTCTTTTTTTGTCTTTGAAGAAAGCGGGCTATTTCTTTTTCCGATTGATCTTCCAGCCAATACGATGTGGGGGCCGGATTTAATAAGTAAAACCGAATTGAAATATGACGGGATAATTCGTAAAACAGTTTCAGATAAAACGGTGTGATAACCGCAATGCCGAAGAAATACAGTGATGGAAGTTTCGATTGCAGCAGAATTTGTTTTTCTTTTTCTTTCAGCAATTCGATAATGGATTCGATCATGCCTGTCTTGTCCAGCAGATCTTCCGGGGAAGCTTGGCGTAGGCGGATCCAAAGATATTGTTGCCAGTCATTCTGAACAGATGAAAGCTCGGTATGGTTCCATTCCTGTATGATTTCAGGACGATAGACCTGGTATTGGTCAAACAGATCGGCTACTTTCGTGGCAAGTGCAATCTGTTTCAGCTCATTCGCATGATAATAGCTTGCGATGTCCGGAAATTGTTGCATAAATTCCGGATCACTTAAAAAGTGAAATAGATTCCATTTTGCATAGTCCGTATTAAATACAGGTTTGTTTTTGCCTCCCAGCCAGAAGTAAATCTGACTTACAATATCATTGGGTTTTATAAAGCGGCAGTTGGCTGCAATGCCCAGATGTTCGGCAATTTGAAGTCGTAGCCAGTGATTCATTCCTTCGGTTTGCGTCACTACAAACTGCTTTCTGAAAACATCGTCACTGTCTTGTTTCAAGTCAGACGCAATGCGGCCGGCCAGGGGTTTCAGCGAATTGGAAACATATAATTGAACAGGCATAAGAAGTGGATATGGTTTAAATTTCATCAAATCGGTCTACAATTCCGGAGGCTCTTTTTACGCTGCCTTTTGCTGTTTCAAGCAGAATGTTTTCCGGAGCTTGTACAATCACCTGGTTTCTGGCTCGTGTTACCGCCGTGTATAGTAATTCCCTTGTAAGCAATGCATTTCCGGTATTTTGGGGTAGCACAATCAATACACTATTGTATTCGGAACCCTGACTTTTATGAATGGTCATAGCAAAAACTGTTTCGGCATCTGTGAGGTATCCCGGCATTACGGATCGTACTTTTTGTTCACTGTCTTCAAACCAAACGCGAATGGATCCATTTTCATCTTTTCTGACAATTCCGATGTCGCCGTTAAATAACTTCAGGTCGGGGTAATTCCGGGTTACAAGGACCGGTCTGTTTTCGTAAAAGTCGGAATCGACTTGTATGAGTTTTTGCTTTTGCAGATAGTGTTCAATTTTTCGGTTCAACGCATAAAGACCATGTTCTCCTTCCCGTACAGCACAAAGCACTTTCAGCTTGTTCATATTTTTGAGAGCCTGTGCAATGTCGGCTTCCAGAATGTAGTCCCGGTAGCCTTCAATAAAGGATTCCAGGATTTTGGGTTCCGAACGTACATCGATTTGAACGGCAGGGTCATCGTTCGTTGCAATCATTTTATTTAATTCCTCTTCTGCATTCAGCAGAATGGCTTTACTGAATTTTCCGATAAGGCCCTTGCCTTCGAATCGTCGGCTTCTCACAAGTTCTGTTATATGTTCCGATAAAGGATGCTTAACGGGGTCTATAAAATCTTCTGTTATTTGTTGTTCGGGGGTTGCTATCAGCTTATTGATGAAGGATCGTGTCTGGCTTTGAAATCGGTTTGTGTTTTCAAGTGTTTTGCAGAGGTCACCAAACATACTGCCGGCTTCAACGGAAGCCAGTTGGTTTTTGTCGCCCAGCAATATGATCCGGGCATTCGGACCTAAGGCTTCCAGCAGTTTTGCCATCAGCGCTACATCAATCATGGAAGCTTCATCAACTACAACAACATCATAGGGTAGAGGATTCGAACGATTGTGTCTGAATGTTACGGAATCCGGTATGTATTTCAGTAATCGGTGTATGGTATTGGGATGCAGTGAACTGAATTTTTCTTTGATCGTTTGATCCAGTGGCAGCCAGGTTTGTTTCAGGGATTCGGCCATCCGCATAGCCGCTTTGCCGGTAGGTGCAGCAAGTGCAACATTGCAATCGGGATCAATGGAATACAACAGTGCCAACAGTTTCGCAACTGTAGTTGTTTTTCCGGTGCCGGGTCCACCGGTTATGATCGTAAAATTATGCAGTACGCCCAGGATTGCACCAACCGTTTGCCAGTCAATTTTTTCATGCGGTGGCAGGTCGCTGTCCGGTTTGTCGGTTTGCAGTGTTTTCATCAATGGAAGTATGCGCAAACAGGCCTCCATTCTTGATTCCAATACGGCCGTTTCTTGTTCCAGCAAACGGCTGATGGATTGCAGGATTTGTGTTTCATATTGAAAGTATCGGTGCAAATACAAACGCTTTTTGTGTAAGATGAAGGGTTTAACAGCATCAGGGCCTGTCCCGATAAAAGCGGGTAGTTTTTGTAACTGCTCCGGATGAAACGGAGGTTTGTAGGGCAGTTCCGGTACAAAAGGAGTCAGGTCGTTTTGATGAATACAGATATGTCCCTCCTGCATTCTTTTCGAAAGCAACCACGCATAGGGCGCCAGCGTTTCGTTTTTAAATAAGTCTGCAAATTGCCGGTGTACATCTAAAATGGTTTGCATATCGATTCAATATCAGTTGTAATGGTGGAAGAACCTTAAATATAGAGAAGAGTTTGCTTTCTGCGCTGTTTAATATTGGTTTCCTGTTCCGTCATACGATTGGTTTAGGCAAAGGTGTAAGAGCCTGTCAGCAACCTATTTGAGGTGTGCAAAGAAACTTCTTGCACGTTGAAAGGTGTGGGCTTTCGCGAGTCTGTAAAAGGAGCGGTGTTTTAGTTCCGGACAATCAGTTTGTGCTCGTAGGCGTATTTGATAAGACCAATCAATGAGTTGGTTTTCGTTTTTCTAAAGATGTTTTTTCGGTGCGTTTCAACCGTACGCTCACTTAAAAAGAGCTCCTCGGCGATGTCTTTATTGGTGTATTCTTTTTCGATCAGCTGGATGATTTCGATTTCGCGTTTCGTTAATTTGATTTCTTCAGCGATTTTTTTCCGTTCACTTGCAGTTAACATTTCTTGCAACACTTCTTCGCTGAAATAGATGCCTCCGTTTGAAACTTTATCCAACGCCTGGATGAATTCGGTTTGGCCGATATTTTTCAGTAAATAACCGTTGATATCGCTTTCTTCAATCATTTGGTTGACGATACTGCCTTCGCCATTCATGGAAAGTGCAATGATTTTTATGCCCGGAAATTCCTTCCGGATCTGCTGGGCCAATTCAATGCCATTCATGCCGGGCATCATAATATCCGTCAACAAAATATCAGCAGGTTCCTGTTTCAATCGTTCTAACATGGTTTCGGGCTTCGTTGTTTCAATAACGATAGTATAGCGATCGAAACCTTTCAGTAAGGAATGTAAGCCGTCAATTACAATCTGATGATCATCTGCAATTGCAATTTTTATTTTTTGATCTGACATGCGAGGTGTTGAAATTTGAATTCGAATATACTTAAATTAAGAGGGTTGTTTCTTATACTGTTGCCGGTATGTGGATGGCAACCAATGTACCTTTTCCGGGTCCGGAATCAAACTCGATGGTGCCTTTCAGAAAATGAACTCTGGACCGTATGTTTTTGAGTCCGATGCTCTCGTTTTGGTCTTGTAACTGTTCCGGTAGAAATCCTTTTCCATTGTCTTCAATCGTGATACTGATACCATCAGCATCTTGTATCAGTGCGATATCGAGCTGATTGGCCGCTGCATGTTTGAGGGTATTGTTCACACACTCCTGCAGGATCCGGTAGAGGATCGATTCCATATTCGACTCCAAACGTTTTTCAAAGCCTTCAAAATGGAATGTAGTCTTCAATACGGATGGTTCGATTTTGGAAAGAAAGGCATTGACGGCCTGTGGTAAGCCCTTGTTGAGCAAGTCCAATGGCATCATACTATGTGAAACGGCTCTCAATTCTTTACAACTCTCATCCACCAATTGTATGATATTGGAAAGTGCTTGTTGCTGTTCCTTCGGTTGGGTGTCCCGATTGTTGGCCAATGAGGATAAGTTCATTCTTGCCGCACTCATTTTTTGTCCGATTCCATCGTGCAATTCTTTGGCAATACGGGTACGTTCTTTTTCTTCTGATTCAAGGATTGTCTTAGATGCCAACTCTTGTTGCCTCAGGATTTCCTTTTGATAGGCAACTTTTTGTTTCAAGGTATAACGGTTGTAAATCAAATACGTTAAAAGCAATATCACGATGACGAGTAACAAGGAGGAAAACAAAAGACGGTTTCTTTTTCGTAATTCGTTTTGTTGTTCCTGAATGCGCTGCTCTCTTTTTTGTGTTTCATAGATGGTGCTGATTTCTTCTATTTGTCGGGTCTTCTGAGCATTAAAAATGGAGTCTTTCAATTGTGTATGCCAGGTATAGTAATCCAGTGCAGTTTTAAAGTCGCCGGTCATATTAGCGACTTTACTGAGTTCTGCATAATTGTTTGACAGCAATTCTTTGTATTGCATTTTTTCTGCCAGAAAATTACTTTGTTCAAAGTAATAACGGGCGCGTTCGTATTTCCCCCAGGAACTATATAAAATTCCCAGATCCGAGTAACTTACTGCTATGGCGAAACTGTCTTTTAACTTTTGACGGATACCCAAAGCTCTGATGTTGAACTCTTCGGCTTGCGCATATTTTTGCTGCAGGACAAAAACGCCGGCTATGAAATTGTAACACCAGCTTTTCCCCATTTCATCATGTCGCAAAGAGGCCAATTGCAGTGAGGCATTGTATCTGTTCAACGCTTCTTTGTAATCACCGAGGTATTCATAAACCACACCGCTTTCGTTGAGAATCATTTGAATGCCTGCCGAATCTTTTAACTGTCGAAACAACGTGAGCGATCGTTCATAGATGTTTCGGGCTCGTTTCAGGTCACGGGTCTTTCGGTAAATTTTGGCGATATCGTTTAAAACAACCGCCAGTTCTCGGGTTTTTTGATGTCGTTCGTAAATGCCGGCGGC
>CANGQQ010000146.1 GCA_947456025.1 Chitinophagaceae bacterium
ATATAACTTCTGAGATATAATGATTTCAATTATCATCATAAATTTCAATACATTTGAAACCACATCTCAATGTATCACTTCGATTATTGAACATACCACATGCGAGTATGAAATAGTTTTAGTAGACAATGCCTCTACAGAGTGTAATCCTGAACTTTTTAAATTGAAATTCCCAACAATTAAATTAGTAAAAAGTCAATTCAACAGTGGTTTTGCTGCAGGTAACAATCTTGGGATTTCGGAATCCTCCGGCGAGGTACTCTTATTGTTAAATAGTGATACTATTTTAACAGAAGATGCAATTAGTAAAACATTGCATTATCTCGAATTGCATAATGAAATTGGCGTAATTGGATGTGGAATGACATATCCTGATAATTCTCTACAGTTCACTGCTCGTCGATTTCGAAGCATTTGGTGGGAACTGCTTGATATCTTTCGTTTTATTCTGTGGCTTATTCCTTATAAGCAAAGAGCAAAACTCATGTTGGGGAAATATTTTAATTCCGATTTTAATACTAGTTGTGATTGGCTTAATGGTGCTTTTTTTATGTTTCGTAAAGATATTCTTTCGAAGTTGCCAAATCAAAAGCTGGATGAACGCTTTTTCATGTATGGTGAAGATCATCTTTGGTGCTGGCAAATTCAGCAACTAGGATACATGAATTTCTTTTTAAGTGAAACAAGTATCGTGCATATTAGTGGTGGAAGTTCTTCACTAGAAAAGCAGTTGAAACTGAGAGACACAATGAAGAAGCATGAGTTGGAAATAATGAAATTAAGGAAGGGGAGTGGACTTTATTTCATTCTATTTTCAATACTATTTGAAACGAAAGAACGTGTTCGCAATTCTATTAAACAAGTCGTTTTCAAGATTTCCGGTAAGTTACTTCGGTAAACTTAATAGCATCTGATTCACCACTTCCCCCCAGTAATACTTCTTATAAAACGCATCAGGAATATCGTTCTTTTGCTCTTTGATTGTTTCTATGACGGTTTGCGTGAATGAACGCCAGTCGTAATCTGGAACAATTTTTAATTTTTGGCCACATACGGAAAGATCCACACCCGCCGAGCCGGATTGTGTGGCTACAACACTAGTATTTGCCCCAAGTGCCTCAATCATCTTGGTTTTGACCCCGCCGCCACTTATGACCGGATTCAAAAGAATGTCTGCTGCTTTGGTATAGAGGTCTATGTCGTCAACAAAACCGGCATAAAATACATGCTGTTTGTTCCATGCTTTTAATTGCTGATAGGTTGCCGGTAATCGCTTTCCTGCAATAAGAATATTATAGGGAAGATCCTGCTCTCCTAACCGCGGTAGCATTTCGTTTAAAATGACATCCAGAGCTTCTAAATTGGGTTTGTAGTCCAAAAGTCCATTAAAAAATAACAAAGGATGGGTTGGATCTAATCCATGTTTCTGACAAATTATTTCCTTGCATTTGATTTTGTCTTCCGGCGGAGTTCGGTAGGGAATGCCATAGGGTACCATTATGCATCGATTTTTGTCGATTTGCATTTTTTCTACCATCCATTTCCGGTCTTCTTCTGATATACAAAGTATAGCATCCGCTTGTTGTAAAACCCAAGTCTCGTAAATACTCAATACCTTCCACCATACTTTCCCGATTGTGCGAAATCGTTCGTATTCTATATTGTGAGTGTGTACAACCAGGCGAACAGGGTGTCTTTTTTTCAAAATCCAACCCAGCCATCCGTAATAAGGATGCTCCAAAATAACGGTGTCAATCTGTTTGTTTCGTATCAGTCTGCCTAGTGAAAAGATCAAAAAGGGGTTGATATACCTTAACCTGTTTGAGTTGAGTAGGGGATGAAATGTATAATTTTTGACTTGTCGAATATTGTTGTCTGCTGTTCCTGCAACATGCAATTCACATTCCTTACCCAAAAACTCATTGAAATAGGCAATCAGTTTTTGACCTCCCGAAAAAAAAGGTAAATAAGGATAAGGAACAATATTCAATACTTTTCTCATCCTTCTGTTTTCTTGAATTCTTTCCAGCCGATCCAAAGTCCTCCGATAACGAGCATATAAAGGAGAATTGTGGCAATGAGCATGATCAGATTTCCGGTTTTATACAATGTTGGCTCGAATTTAAATTCCAATCGGTGCTTGCCGGCCGGTATCGAAATTCCTCTGAGGGCATAATTGGTCTTTACGTATTCGCTTTTTTGTCCGTCGATGTAGGCGTTCCAACCTCTGGGGTAATAGATTTCACTCATTACTGCAAATTGTGGCGTGGAAGCATTAGACTCATATCGAATGATGTCGTTGTCGTTTTCCAGAAGTTGAATTCTAGCTGTGGAATCAAAAGCGGGCAATTGATTTATTGCAGACTTGAATTTTTGTTGAACAACAGCGGTATCTTTTAATGCGGTTTTATCCAACGCCTTCATTTCCTCGTTGCCATTTTCAACAAAACGGATTCCTTTTACAAACCATACAGCACCCAGTGCGTCCGGATTTTTTTGGACAACGGCTTTCCCTGATTGGGGATCGGGTAGTATAAAATAACGCGTGTTCAACATGTTGAATACTTGCATGTTGTTTTTGCTGATCTGGTTTTCAATCAGGTCCTGGTACAATTGAAGTTTTGCGGGATGATACCCTCCAATTGAATTATGAAAATAAGAGGTCCTGGATTCATTAAACGGATCGCCGGTTTGATTGTAAACCCGGTAATATTCCTTATCCTGTTTGATCAACTGATCGGCTTCCGTCATGGTAAACGTACTTTCATATTCTGTATCATCTACATACTGACGGTCATTCAAATATCTTTTACCGATGGTTAACAGATCATAGCTGGTCAAAACCAAAATCCCCAGGACGACCGGTAATGGTTTTAGTTTTCCATTCATGAACAATACAAGTAACAATCCAACAAGACCAATCAGAAACAGGGTTCGTG
Source organism: Chitinophagaceae bacterium (assembly GCA_947456025.1). Taxonomy (GTDB): domain Bacteria; phylum Bacteroidota; class Bacteroidia; order Chitinophagales; family Chitinophagaceae; genus Lacibacter. The sequence continues at coordinate 2,940 of CANGQQ010000146.1, forward strand.
TAAGGTCAGATTGTAAGAGCTCTTTACGATCTTCCTGTAAGGCCGTCGTGAAGCTTTTACCGAATGCATCAGCTTCTTGCTTTTGCTCCAAAGTTGGTTGTTGCCCTTGTGCGGATTGTTGCAGCATGGCAGAACTCATATTCTCCTGCAGATTCGCATCTGCCTTAGATTTGAAATCGGCATTGAAATAAAAGAGTAGAACTGCTGCAACAAGAATGCCAGCAGCGATACCGCCCGATTTAAGTTTTTTCAATAAGACTTCTCTGCTCATGTTGCCAAACAGGATTGTATGAAGGGTCATACAGGCCAGTAAGGTGAAACTCAATCCGGGAATAAACAGACCCATTGAGGGTGCTCTGAATTTTTTGTAAAAGGGCAGGTAGTCAAACAGAAAATAATTTACAGATTCCAGGTTCTTGCCCCAGGCCAGTACGATTCCAAATACTCCGGCAGCAACTAAACTCCATTTGATCCATCCGGATTCAATAAAAAGGGAAAGCATGAACAGGATGCAAATAATGGCTCCGATATAAACAGGTCCGGAGGTCCCGGGTTGTTCTCCCCAATAGGAATATTGATTGGCTGCCATCAAGGCCTGATCTTCCGGATATCCTATTTCTGTTAATTTGTCTGCAAGTTTTGAACTTTGATATTCGTCACCTCCATTGCTACCTCCATAAAGTCCCGGAACAAGCAACGTGAGTGTCTCTGAAATGCCATAACTCCAGCGAAAGGCGTAGTCTTTGTCCAGTCCGCCCGCGGTAACATTCTTGTTGTTCGTATCCTTCAATTCACTGATTCCTCCGCGCATGGATTCTTTGGAATATTCATATGTAGTTAATTGTGTATGCGCATTGGTTGCAAAGCCAATGATTCCAATGAAAACCGACAAGCCCAGACTGATCAAACTCGTTTTCCAATTTTTTTGAAGTATGGAGTGAAGGATGAATCCTGCGAATAAGGCACCTGAAATCAAAAGCGTGTAATAAACGATTTGAAGATGCCCGGTACTCATTTGTAATGCAATGCCGGTTCCGAGTGCGGCAACGGCGAACCCCCATTGCTTTCTGAATAAAAGCAGGAATCCGGCGATTACCAAGGGCGCATATCCGATAGCAAGCATTTTGGTATCGTGACCTACTGCTATGATGACGGGATTGTAGGTTGCATAAGCATACGAGAGCGCTCCGGCCATTGAAATCCAGGGGTTGATACTTGCGGCCATACAGAGCAAATAAAAACACAAACTTGCGAGAAAGAAGAAGTTGACGGGCTTGGGTAGACCGAGCGTAAGTACAGAGGAGAGCCATCCAACGGAGACGGGATAGTCCTGGTCCATGGCAATTTGATAAGCGGGCATTCCGCTAAACATACTGTTTGTCCAAAGCGGAAAACGTCCGTGTTTTTCTTTATACTCGAAGCTTTGCTGCGCCATTCCTTTCCATCCAAGATTGTCATGTTGATTGACAACTTTTCCTTCCAGTACCGGTTTGCAATACAGGAGCGAAACGATCAGGAAGAGTGCTACGGCAACAGCATGTGGTACTATTTTCTTGAGTTCAAATTGCATGTGGAATAAATTTCTGATTCAGTCAGGCAAAATAATGCTATTTTGAGTGATTGAGTGCAATTTGAGTCGACGAAATCTGTCTCTTACAGGTTTTCGAATCGCTTTAAAAAGACAGACGTCCAATTGCCGATAGGTTTTCATTTGCAACAGGGGATACGTTTTCAGGCTTTATCGGCATATCAATAAATAGTAAAATAAAACACAATATGAAAGGGTTTGCATGGGTCAATAGGGTGGCTTTTATCTTGAATCTGCTTTATTTGGTTTGTTTGTTTTTGCGTTATTATCCACTTTCATTGCCGGAGACAATCGTATCCACTCTTGTTATTGGGGGATGGCTGCTGTCCTTTATTTTTAATATCCTGTTGATCGGATGGTTTTTTGTTTTGAAGCTGCAGAAAGCGTACCATCCTCAATCCGTGAGTCTGTTTCGAACAAATGTGCTTATTTTCTTATTTCAAATTCTCTATTTTTTCTCTTAATGATCCAGCAAATTATTCATAACAAGGCGGTCAGACTTTTTTTGATTTTGAGTGGGTTCTTTATTGCCAATGCCCTTATTGCAGAAATTATCGGTGTTAAAATATTTTCATTTGAAAAAACACTGGGTCTGTCTCCATTCAATATCAAGATTTTTGGAAACAATCTTTCTTTAAATCTGACGGCCGGTGTCTTACTATGGCCTGTTGTATTTGTCATGACCGATCTCGTTAATGAGTATTATGGCATGAAAGGGGTTCGGTTTCTTTCCTGGCTCACTGCCGGACTTATTGCATTTGCTTTTTTGGTTTTTGTGGTCGCCGTTCATCTTAC
>CANGQQ010000147.1 GCA_947456025.1 Chitinophagaceae bacterium
AAGAGACTTTCACCCAAACGGCGTGCAATGGTCTTACGCATGCTGCTGTTGGGGGTATCGATATATCCTTCGCCGGCTCCCGCAAGAACGGGGGCGGAAGATGTAGATGTGCTTGTAGTGGCAGCTGTTGCTGAAGGAACAAAGTTGTCAATATCTTTTTTGATGATTCTTCCGCCGTCACCACTGCCTTTAATTGTTTTCAGGTCAACTCCCTTTTCCGCCGCAATACGACGGGCTAGCGGAGATGCTTTCAGTCTGCCATTGAGTTCTTGAACCGCAGGTGTTGATTCGGTTGCAGCGGTTGTTGTTTCAACAGGAGCCGGTGCGGTTACAGGTGTCGCTGTATTGCTTGTTGCAGATGAAGACAATGCCGCTAACAAGCTATTGATATCCGTTCCTGCTTTGCCAATGATAGCAATAACTTCGTTTACTTTGGCTGCTTTTCCGGCCTCTACACCGGTATACAATAACGTTCCTTCTGCATAAGGAACCACTTCCATAGTTGCTTTATCCGTTTCAACATCCGCAAGACTATCGTCTGCTTTTACGGGATCTCCGACTTTTTTATTCCAGGCTACAATTTTTCCTTCGGTCATGGTATCACTCAGTAAGGGCATTCGAAGAATTGTAACACCTAAAGTCTGAGCCAGTGTATCGGGGTTGGTGCCCGTACCGGCTGACGGCGTTGCGGGTGCTTTTTCTTCAGCAGGAGCTGGATTCGTGGCAGGGATAACGGCAGGTGCTGCATCGAGTAAAGAAGCATAATCTTCTCCTTCTTTACCTACAATGGCAATGATTTCATTGACCTTGGCAGCTTTTCCTTCCGGCACGCCAACGTACAAAAGCGTACCATCAGCGTAACCAACAACTTCCATCGTTGCTTTGTCGGTTTCAACTTCTGCCAGTGCATCGTCACTTTTTACTTTGTCGCCCACTTTTTTGTTCCAGACTACAATTTTTCCTTCGGTCATGGTATCGCTCAACAGAGGCATGCGAATAACTTCAGCCATATATCTTTTTTTTTGTCGTAATGAGGGCGTGAAATTACAGTAAAATGTGCAAATCTTCGAGTTCCTTGTATTGAATCAAAGATCGTATAGATAAGGGTTGCCGCTCATCAGAAAACTAACAAATGATCATTTGTTGAAGATTAGTAATCCAATTCCAGATTCAACCGTTCCTTTAGTGTTTTGATGAGCGGGTAGTTTTCGGTCAGTTTGAGATATTGTTCTTTGATTGTAAGGGGGCGTTCTGTGGGGAGCGTTTCTTCGATGGATTCTGTGAAATCGATGGAAATCGTTACTGCTTGATTGTGGAAGAACTGCTGCATGAAATCGATCAGATACGTGCGTTCTTGTTTCAGAAATCCGAGTTGAATTTCACTGTTGCAAACCACTTGTATGCTTTCCGGTGACAGGGGTTTGCACTCCATCATTTTAAAGTTCGTTACTACTGCATTTTTACCGGAGGTCTTGAGTTTGAGAATGTACTCATGCCAGGCAATTTGAAGCGATTCTTCATCAATCGGTTTTGCCGGATTTTGATTGTCAATTTCCGAAGCGATTTGCTGACGTATTTTGGAAAGGGACGCCAAGCGGGTTGAAGCATTCGGGACTGATGCTTGTTTCTGAGCGGAGGTGCTGATTTTAGCTTCTGTTACAGGGGGCGCTTGTTTTGCCGGTTCTTCGATAACCAACTTTGCCGGAGCCGTAGCATTCGTTTTTTGTTCCTGATGGAATGCAATGGGTTTGATGGCGCGGAATGCTACTGCTTTAGTCGAGCCGGTTATTTTTTTTTTGCCGGATGAGAGATCCAGTGCCTGTTGCAGATAAGTTAACTTTATGAGTGCCAGTTCTACATGCAGTCTTTTATTGCGCGCCTGTTTGTAATTGATTTCCGCATCATTGAGCACGTTGAGCGCACTGATGATCCAGGAGGAAGGCGTGTTTTTGGCCGTTTCCAAATATTTGTCCTTAAAGCTTTCCACTACTTCAAGAAGATGCGCAACTTTTTCATCTTTGCAAACCAGCACATTTCTCAAAAATTCTGAAAAGGTATTCAATACAGTATCTCCTTCAAAGCCCTTGCGATTGATGTCGTCAAACAACAACATCGCTTCCGACAACTGTTGTTGCATCATGAACGCATGAAGCTTGAAAAAGTAATCGGCATCTAAAATATTTAGGTGTTCGAGCGTATTTTGATAGGATACTTCACCATTGGTGAAACTTACAATTTTATCAAGAATGCTCAGCGCATCCCGCATGCAGCCTTCACTTTTTTGGGCAATTACCTGCAAAGCCGTTTTTTCGGCGCGGATCGCTTCTTTGGTGGCAATTTCCTGCAAGTGCTCGACTGTATCGTTGAGTGTGATCCGTTTAAAATCAAAAATCTGACAGCGACTTAAAATCGTTGGAAGAATTTTGTGTTTTTCGGTCGTTGCCAAAATGAAAATGGCATAGGGAGGGGGCTCTTCCAATGTTTTCAGGAATGCATTAAATGCACTGGAACTGAGCATGTGTACCTCGTCAATGATGTACACTTTATAGCGACCCATTTGAGGCGCAAAGCGCACTTGTTCTATCAATAAACGGATGTCGTCAACGGAATTGTTACTGGCCGCATCCAGTTCGTGTATGTTGAGCGACGATCCTTCGTTAAAACTTTTACAGCTTGTACAGGCATCGCAGGCTTCACCGTTGGGTTGCAGGTTTTGGCAATTGATCGTTTTTGCCAGAATACGCGCACAGGTGGTTTTCCCTACACCTCTGGGTCCGCAAAACAAAAAAGCATGTGCCAGTTGATTGTGCAGAATTGCATTCTTTAGTGTGGTCGTAATATGCTTTTGCCCCACAACAGTATCAAATGTCTGAGGTCTGTATTTGCGTGCCGATACAATGAATTTATCCATACAACGAATGCAATTTAGGTAAAGATCTCATAGGACGGAGTTGTCATAACGGAACAGTTGTGCACAATCAGAGCATGGGATGTCGTTTGAATTCTTTGTTGCGGTCAAACAAATATCGATATGTGATCAATTGACGGCTGACGCTGGTGCCTAGACTTACGGCGATATTGGTCATTTTGGGATTAAAATCACCGATCCACTGCAATTCGTAGTCCTCGTATGATAGCTTTTCCTGAATGATTTTTGAGGATTCGATGATCATAAATGCATCCACTCCTTTTCCTTGAAATTCCGGGATAATGCCAAAAATAAGGCCGCAAAATTTTTTATTCTTTTTTGTTGCCTTGAACCAAAGAAACTTGAGTTTTCCCAACCAGTCGAAACGTCCGTTTAGATATTTAAACCACTGATTCAAATCTACAATATTGAGCCAGAGGGCGATGGGTTCGTCTTTGTAATATGTAAACCAACTGATACGTTCATCCAGAACCGGTTTCATGGAGTTGAACATTTTGATTACGGTACGTTCCTCCATCTGTTTCAGCCCACCATGACCGGACCAGGCTTTGTTGTAAACGGTTGTAAAGTCACGAGCGAATTTTTCAAGTTGGTTTTTTTGAATATGAATCGCTTTGTAATTGGGGTCCTTTGAAAGTTCGGCGTGACGTATATAAAATTTGTCCTGCAGCTTGTCTTTAACTTTAAGGGAATAGCAATTTTGGTAAAAGAAAATCTGAAAACCATATGCTTCAAAAAGAGTCCGGTAATAGGCCGGATTGTAATTCATGCAGTACATCGGCGGTTGAAACCCTGAAACCTGAAGCCCCCACCAGCGATCCCGTTCCCCAAAATTAATAGGTCCATCCATCGCTTCCATTCCCTTTGACTGCAGCCAGTTTTTAGCCGTGTCAAATAATAGATTTGCCGCCGATTGATCTTCTATGCATTCAAAAAAGCCGGCGCCACCTACAGGTCCGTCGTCTCCCTTGGTTTTGTATTTTTTGTTGACAAAAGCGGCAATTCGACCCAACAATCGGCCTTTGTCATCAATTAAAATCCATCGTATGGCTTCACCGTGACGAAACGCTTTGTTTTTGCTCGGGTCAAATACATCTTCAATATCCTTGTCCAGTGGGCGTATCCAATCCGGATCGTTTTTGTAGATCTCATTGGCGACCTGAATAAAGGCCTGAGCATCCTTATGATTCCGGACTTCAGTAATCTTCATGTTCCGAATTTGTTTAGGGCTCAAAATTAACGATTCGTTAAGTAGTGGAAACGTCCGAAGAAAGGAAATGCACGGTGTTCTGTGGTTGCTGCTTTGAGGGAACTCGTCATGTCATTCGCATTACAAGTGTTACCTTTGCCGTTTGAACCTGTTCAAATCCTGATTTTTTGAATCGTGCACAGCAAATACAACAATTAAAGACGACCCATCACTGGGATATCATCATTATTGGTGGCGGTGCAACCGGGTTGGGTGCTGCTGTGGATGCTGCAGCAAGAGGATATAAAACGTTGCTCGTTGAGCAATATGATTTCGGGAAAGGCACGTCGGGCCGCTCAACAAAACTCATTCATGGCGGAGTTCGCTATTTGCAGCAGGGAAATATCCGGCTGGTGCGGGACGCATTGCGTGAACGGGGTTTGCTTTTGAAGAATGCGCCTCATATAACACATCCACTGAAACTGGTATTGCCGGCCTATCGCTGGTACGAAAAATTATATTACGGTCTTGGGCTGAAGATTTACAATTTTTTATCGGCCAAGCTCAGTCTGGGTCGTACGGAATTGCTTTCTGTTAAAAAAACACAGGAGTACATCAAAGGACTGGATGGTAAAAAACTAAGCGGGGGCGTCGTTTATTACGACGGCCAGTTTGACGATGCCCGTTTGTGTGTTACACTGGCTTTAACTGCTGTGGATGTGAATGCAACTGTATTGAATTATTGTAAGGTTACGGGCTTGATTCACAAGCAGGAATCGGTACAAGGTGTGCGTATTCAGGACCAACTTTCAGGTGAAACGTATGAAGCACATGGTACCGTTGTAATCAATGCCACCGGCGTATTTGTAGATTCTATTTTGCAAATGGATGAACCCGAGGCACCCCGTACCGTTTCTCCATCGCAGGGCGTTCACATTGTAGTGGACAAAACGTTTTTCCCGGGTGAACACGCCTTGTTTATTCCGCGCACCGATGACGGTCGTGTTCTGTTCGCAGTTCCCTGGCATGATAAAGTGATCATTGGAACCACCGATACCGGTATTGAGCACCCCGTTGCAGAACCTTTGCCGCTCAATCAGGAGATTGATTTTGTGATTCATCATTTCAACCGATATGTGCATACCGGACTCAAACGAAGTGACGTCAAAAGTGTATTTGCCGG
>CANGQQ010000148.1 GCA_947456025.1 Chitinophagaceae bacterium
ATCATGAATGGCGTACAGCCACAAATAAATTGCAATATCTGTAATACGGGCGACATTCATATCAATGGTATGGAAGGAGCTTACACCATGGTTTTAATTGATGGAATGCCCGTTGTAAGCAGCCTGGCCACTGTTTATGGCTTTTCGGGAATACCGGCAGGGATGATTAAGCGTGTTGAAATTGTAAAAGGGCCCTCCTCTACACTTTATGGAAGCGAAGCCGTTGCCGGTTTGATTAACATCATTACAAAAGATCCTACCACCGCACCAAAGTTTTCGGCCGATCTTTTTGCCTCATCGTATAATGAATACAATGTTGATTTGAGCACTTCTTTTTCGATTGGCAAGTCACATTCGTTACTGGGAATGAATCTTTTTGATGCAAGCAAACGATGGGATGTCAACGCCGACCATTTTACGGATGTGGCTTTGCAAAAGCGATACGCTCTTTTTAATAAATGGGAGTTCAACCGTTCGAACGGAAAAGCTTTTAGAATGGGAGTGCGTTTGCTTTCTGAGGATCGCTGGGGCGGTCAAATGCAATGGAATCAAACCTGGAAAGGTACGGATAGTGTATACGGAGAAGTGATCAATACCAAACGAGTGGAATTGATTGGTAGTTATGACTTGAATCTGCTGGATGAAAATTTAGTATTCGAATATTCCTACAATTATCACGAACAAGATTCTTACTATGGAGTAGTTCCTTACTTTGCAAAGCAACAAAATGTATTTGCCCAATGGAGATGGAATAAAGTAAAGAGAAACCACAAGTTGTTGGCAGGGATTCCATTTCGGTTTTCCCACTACGATGACAACTCTCCGGCAACGTTCAACAACTCCGCGAATCGAAATCAGCCTTCAAATACATTCCTGAATGGTGCTTTTTTTCAGGACGAGTGGGACGTACATAAAAACTGGGTGCTCCTGTCCGGTATGCGTTTGGAATGGACACGTTTGCATGGTTTTATTCCAGCGCCCCGATTGGCAATGAAGTGGCGTTTGCAAAACAATCAGATCATTCGAATAGGTGTTGGTAATGGATTTAGAGTCGTGAACCTTTTTACGGAAGACCATGCTGCATTAAGCGGTGCACGTGAGGTGGTTATTCAAGAACAACTCAGGCCGGAAAGAAGCTGGAATGCGAACCTGAATTATTCTGTAACCGCTACTTCCGGCAGCGGGTTTGTGAACGTAGACGCCTCGTTGTTTTATACATGGTTTTCCAACAAGATCATTCCGGATTATGATACAGATCCCCAAAAAATCATTTATAAGAACATCAATGGTTTTGCTATATCAAGAGGTGCTACGATCAATACAGAACTTGTTCGTAAAAACGGATTCAGGTCTGTATTGGGAATAACGGTCATGGATGTGTTCAATGCCCAACAGAATGAAACAGGAGTCCGCATGCTACAAAGACAATTGTTTGCACCTGTTTTTTCTGCCAACTATGCCATTAGTTATACGTTGCCGAAACTGAAATGGAGCTGTGATCTCACGGGTAAGGTTTACGGGCCACAACGCTTACCTGTTGTGCCCAATGATTATCGGCCGGAATATGCACCTTGGTTTACGTTAATGAATTTGCAAGTGACCGGTAAATTAGGATCAAACTGTGAACTGTACATCAGTGTGAAAAATGTACTCAATTTTATGCCCCGGGATCCTATTTTAAGGCCCGAAGATCCGTTCGACAAAAGAGTGAATGATCCGGTTAACAATCCTTCAGGATATACCTTTGATCCATCATACAACTATGCGCCATTGATGCAAAGACGTTGTCTTATCGGATTTCGTTTTGTTGTTGGAAGTAAATAAAAAACATCACATTCGTTCAGGAACTTTGATGCCCATGAGTTTCATTCCGGATGCGATCACATTTGCCGTGAACCTGCACATCAATAAGCGTAATTGCTTTTTTTCTTCAGTTTCCGCATTCATAACACTGTGTTCTGCGTAAAACGAATTATAGGTTTTTGCAATATGATAAATATAATTGGCAAGATGTGAGGGGTCCAATTCCTGGCAAGCCTGTTCTACAACAACCGGATAATGTTCCAAAGCCATGATCAATTCTTTCTCCAGTTTCAAAAGGGGAGTTGCGGAACTGAGAACGGGCCCGGTTAAGATTCCGCTTTGTTTTCTTAAAATGGATTGAATTCTTGCATAGGTGTATTGAATGAACGGTCCGGTATATCCATGAAAGTCGATCGATTCTTCGGGATTGAAAATCATCTTCTTTTTCGGATCAACACGTAACAAATAGAATTTGAGGGCACCTGAACTCAGTGTTTTATAAAGTTCCTTTAATTCTTCCGGTTGAAAGTCATTTACTTTTCCAAGTTCTTCTGTTTTTTGTTGTGCTACACGCTCCATTTCATCCAACAAGTCATCTGCATCAACAACAGTTCCTTCTCTGCTTTTCATTTTACCGGTAGGCAATTCAACCATACCATAACTGAGATGGTAAATGCCATTTGCGTTGGGCAGGTTTAGTTTTTTGCAAATGAGTTGTAACACATTCATGTGGTAGTTCTGCTCATCCCCAATGACATAAATGCTTTGGTCCATTTGGTACTCTTCATATTTCTGCAGGGCCAGTCCGATGTCTTGTGTGATGTAGACGGAAGTGCCGTCTTTTCGTTGCACAATTTTTTCATCCAGTCCGTCTTCTGTCAGGTCGATCCACACGCTGCCGTCCTCTTTCCGGAAAAAAATTTGTTTGTCCAGTCCTTTGTGTACAATTTCTTTACCGAGCAGGTAGGTGTTGCTTTCGTAATATGTTTTGTCGAAATCACTGCCAATTCGTTTATAGGTAACATTAAATCCTTCGTAAACCCATTCGTTCATGGTCTTCCATAAAGCGAGTGTTTCAGGATCTCCTGCTTCCCAGTTCAGTAGCATTTGTTGGGTGGCTTTCATGATCGGCGCTTCTTTTTCGGCAACCTCTTTGCTGCACCCTTCGTGCACCAGTCGCTCCACTTCTGCTTTGTATGCATCATTGAATTTGACATAATAGTCACCAACAAAATGATCGCCTTTGGTTCCGGTGCTTTGAGGTGTGGCTCCGTTGGCAAAGAGTTTCCATGCAATCATACTTTTGCAGATATGAATGCCACGGTCGTTTACAATACAGGATTTAACAATGTCGTATCCGTTCGCTTTGAAGATTTCAGCAATGCTCCATCCCAAAAAATTATTTCGCAAGTGTCCAAGGTGCAGTGGTTTATTGGTGTTGGGTGAAGAGTATTCGATCATCACCCTGCGTTCTTTTTTGGCACCGGTTCCAAAACAATGATCATTGTTTTTAGATAACAGGATGGAATTCCAGTAGTTGTCGGAAACAACAAGATTTAAAAAACCCTTAATGAGATTGTAACTTGAAACGAACTCCGGTTGGCTCTTCAGTAGGGCTTCTCCCAATTCTTTTCCTAGAGCATCCGGACTTTTGGACAATGGCTTTAATAAGGAAAATAATACAATGGTGTAGTCGCCTGTAAATTCCGGTTTCGTTTTGTTGATCTGAAAATCTTTTGCAGTAAACGATTTTCCGTATAAAGATTCAAGGCAATCAATGGTTGCCTGTTGTATAATTTTTTGAATCGACATGATTGTGACTTATGCCGCAAAAATACTTTAAAAAACGGCTTTGCCTATTTTGAATTCAGGCATTCATTGTTCGGTCAATGATCCAGACTTACTCAATCGTGTTCTTCAGCCGGATTTTGTTTTTAAGCCAACTGTCTCCAATGGGAATAATCCAGTTGTCGAGCAGTTCTTGTTTCGTAGAGACCAGGTTGTTGAAATAAGGTGTATTCGCTTGTAAAAAGTTTTGGTCTATTGCATATTGAATCTGGCTCAAAGGAAGTGCTTCAATTTTATTGTTGATGTAAAAGGCCAGATTTTGACGATCGAACAGGGTTACATTGAACAACGTTTCGATTTCTTTGATGACCCGTACACTGCTATCTGTGCTGCAGCCGCTTACGCCGGTGGCGCTTTCATCGGCCAATAAAACGATAAAACGACCGAAAAAAAGTGTGGCAAAGCCTTTTACCGGAGTGCCGTGACTTTTCCAGTTTTGTACAAAATGATTGAGGATGTCTTCAAGTTGTAAGGCTTCTCCGAAACCGAACGGGCGGCTCGATTGATAAATCCACACTCTGCTATTGGCGTCAAACGCTGCCGGTACAAGATGATTGTAAGCTAAATCCATAACACAAAATTACAGAACTTTAAAAAGTGAGGTTATGCTTTTTCTTTTTTTCGATACGCGCTTCGGATTGCATCGAACATAGCGAAACAAATGCCTATGGCAGCGATTACCGCTAGATATTTGTTCCATCCTGCAAATTGAAATGCCTTGTCGGGGTCACTCAATTGATGCATCAGCCAACTAATAGCAATAAACACAGTAAGAATGAATCCGCACAGCAATGAAATAAAAAACGCGACCCCGCAATAATGCAGTACAAACGCTTTTCTGCTCTTAAATTCTGGCTGTGATTCTTTGATGTTTCCGGTTCCGCTTCGATGCCATGTATCATTGTCGAGTATTGCAATAATCATTGCGAATAAGAGAAATCGGAAAAGTTTTTGATTCAGAATTTGAAGGATGGAAACCGAATCTTCGATCCAGTCGGCCAAAATCTGTATAATCAAAAAAACAACAAAAAATACGATCGTGCGAAGGGCAAAGTTGTTCCAGTTGAAGGATTGAATGATTTTCTTCATTCCATTCATTTTTCTTGTAGGGAAGCAGCAACCAGTTCGGCAATATCCATAACCAGAACAGATTCTTCTTTTTCCGCAACTTTTACGCCGTCCGTAATCATGGTATTGCAAAAAGGACAAGCGGAAGCAACGATGGAAGCACCTGTTTCAATCGCTTCATTGGTTCGTTCCCAGTTAACTCGCGTTGTTCCTTTTTCTTCTTCTTTAAACATTTGAGCCCCTCCCGCTCCGCAGCACAAACCGTTGCTTCTACAGCGTTTCATTTCCACCAGTTCGGCATCCAGTGCTTCCAGAACCTGACGCGGTGCTTCATAGATGTGATTGGTTCTTCCTAAATAACAACTGTCGTGATAGGTTATTTTTTTTCCGACAAAGGATCCGCCTCCTTTCAGTTGAATGGTACCATTATCAATCAATTGTTGAATGAGAGTTGTGTGATGGATGACCTCATAATTGCCTCCCAAAACCGGGTATTCATTTTTTAATGTATTGTAGCAATGCGGACAAGTGGTTACAATTTTTTTTATGCCGTAGCCATTCA
>CANGQQ010000149.1 GCA_947456025.1 Chitinophagaceae bacterium
CAAGATGTTGCGCATCGGCAGCGCTTCCGCCATTTCCGCAAAAAAGTACTTTCTTTCCGTTTTTAAATGCTTGTACAATCAAACGGCTTACTTCTTCCAAATTTGATAACAAAACTTCGTTCTGTAGAATAGCTTCTTTTACGTCTATGCTGGAACGTATTATAGCTGCGATTTTTGTTTGCATTCATTTTTGATTAAAAAGTTCAAACTTATAAGATAGCTAACATTCTGGATCTGAATCATCCTCCTCGAGAGTGCAAATGTACATGATCGTTTATAGAGGATTACGCTTTCAATTTGCTTTCTTATTGGGCTGTCCAGGTTGTTAATCCTTGATTGGTAAATTCATAATTCCTGAATACTCCGCCAAAAGGTTCCAATGCTTTCATCACATTAAAACGAGTATTTCCCGGGCAATAGAAAATCATAAATCCGCCACCACCGGCACCAGAAATTTTACCTCCACTGGCACCGGCTTTTTGGGCCGTTTCATAAATGGTATCCATTAATGAATTCGAGATATTGGCAGCCATTTTTCGCTTTTGTTGAAATCCATAATCAAGAATTTCACCAATTTCATGCAAGCGTCCTTTTAACAAGGCCTCTTTCATACGACGCGCCTGTTCTTTTAACAAATGCATGGCCTCAATACTTTGTTCATTTTGATTTCGGACATTCTTTTGTTGTTCTTTGATGATCGTTGCAGATTCCCTACTAGTAGCCGTAAAGTATAGAAGCAGATTGTTGCCCAATTCGTTTAAATATTCTTGCTTGATCCGCAAAGGGTTTACAATTACTTTGTCATTTTCATAAAATTCCATGAAATTAACGCCACCAAATGTAGCTGCATATTGATCCTGTTTCCCGCCGGCGAGTTGCAGATCGTTCCGTTCTATTTCATATGCATAATGTGCAATATCGTATTCACCCAATGGCAATTTCAACATTTCGGCAAAAGCTCCGATGATGGCAACGACAAGGGTAGAAGAAGTACCTAATCCGCTTCCAGCAGGCGCATCTACATGTGTGGATAAGCGAAAGCCGGTGGTTTCAATTCCGAAATCTTTTTGAATACGATTGTAAACGCCTTTTAATAAATCGAGTTTCCCGTTAACAGGTAATTCATGTGTACGTGGAAATAATTCCTGTTCATTCCGATCCAATGTCTGCAATTCGATCACAGGCTGCTCCAGCAGTTCAATATGTGCTGATGCATAAAGAGAAACAGTCGCGTTTAGGATGGCACCACCATAGATGTCGCTATAGGGACTCACGTCCGTACCACCTCCGGCAAGTCCCAGACGTAAGGGGGCTTTACTTCTGAATATCATAATAATTGGTAGACTTTTATCTCAGTTTCAAATGTAAGTCTTATTCAATAAAAACACTTTATTGTGCCATTTCAACAATTGCTTCGGTCATTCGTTGCCAACTGTATTTTTGCTTTTCTTGTGTTAAGGATGCCTTAAACGATTCGGGACCTTTTTCTTGAAGCTCGATTAATGCATCTGCAATGGCATTTGCTGTGGGTTCGCAAACAAGTCCCGATTTGCCGTGAGGTACCAATGAAGGTAATCCGCCAACATTAGTTACCACCATTGGAATTTCAAAATGATAAGCGAGGGGAGTGACGCCACTTTGTGTAGCACTTCGATAGGGTTGCACAACGGCATCTGCTGCACAGAGAAAATATCGGACTTCGCTATCCGGAATAAAATCGGTGAACAAGATGAGCTGTGGAGCAATTTTGGGATTGCGCAGCAACGATTCATAGTGTTTGGGATCATCGTAGAATTCGCCCGCGATCAAAAAGCGTGTGTTTGGATCTAAACGGTTTTGCTCTTTTAAAAGTAAAACAGCTTCAAGCAGAAGGTCCAGACCTTTATATTTACGTATAAACCCAAAGAAAAGAAACACAAATGCATTTTCGGGGATCGACAAGTGTTTACGCGCTGTTTCTTTTGGAAGCCGATCGCCAAAGTTATCGTAAAGTGGATGAGGGATCATCCGTGCCGCTTTTTTAGTTGTGAACGTCTTTAAATCGTCAAGTACCTGATGGCTCATGGTAATAAACGCATCCACAGGTTTTATAAAGTACTTTGTAAACCAAAAATCACCGGGACGCTTTTCATGTGGTATCACATTGTCGGCAATACAAATCACTTTTGTGAGCGTGTTGCTTTTTGCTATACGCAAAAGGGTTCCCAAACAGGGGCCCATAAAGGGAAGCCAATAGCGAACAACGATGATATCAGCCTTTTGTCTTTTAAGGTAGAAGCCGGTCAAAATCCAATTCAATGGATTGATGGAGTTGATTTTGATTTGGATATCCAAATTTTCGGGTGCAGGTTCAGATGAAAATTGTGTGGTACCCGGAAATAGAAAATCCGGATATTGAAGTGAAAACGTACAAATTTGAACCTGATGGCCTTCTGATTGAAAAGCACGGGCTAAACGCTCATTGTAAGAGGCAAGTCCACCTCTCAAAGGATGGGCCGGTCCAATGATGATGATCTTCATAATCCGGTTTTCTCTTCAATGAGATAATTATTTCGTTCTGTTGCATTGCGGGCAATTAATTCACCTGTAAAGCCTGCAAGAAACAATTGCGAACCAATCAGCATAACAGTGAGCGCAATGTAAAAAGCCGGACGGTTGGTGATGGCATATTCCGGATTGCAAATCTTTGAAATAACGAGGTAGATACTGATGAATAAGCCTGCTAAGAAAAAGAGGGTGCCCCAAAGTCCGAAAAAATGCATCGGACGTTTGCCAAATTTGCCCATGAACATGATTGTAGCCAAATCCAGAAATCCGTTAATAAAACGGCTCCATCCAAACTTGGTAGTACCATATTTTCGTTTGCGGTGTTCGACAACTTTTTCACCTATGTTCCGAAAGCCCGCCCATTTTGCCAGTACCGGAATGTAACGGTGCATTTCGCCATATACTTCAATACTTTTGACCACTTTTTTACTGTAGGCTTTTAATCCACAATTAAAATCGTGTAATCGGATGCCGCTCATAGAACGAGTAGCAGCATTAAAAAACTTGGAAGGAATGTTTTTAGTTAGCGTATGATCGTATCGTTTCTTTTTCCATCCGCTTACCAGATCGTATTGGCGACTTTGGATCATTTTATAGAGATCCGGAATTTCATCCGGAGAATCCTGTAAATCGGCATCCATTGTGATTACAACGTCTCCGGAAGCGGCTTTGAATCCTTCGTTTAACGCGGCAGATTTTCCATAATTGCGCTGAAATCTTATTCCTTTGATGCGTGGATTGGAAGCATGCAATCCTGAAATGATTTCCCATGATGTATCCGTACTGCCATCATCGATTAAAATGATTTCATAGGCTAACTGTTCCCGGTGGACAACCCGTTCGATCCAGGCACACAATTCGGGAAGCGATTCGGCTTCATCTTTTAAGGGAATGATAATACTTAAGTTCATGTTAGATAGATTGTGGCATGCCGGATTGAGGATTCTTTTTTGCCAGTCCGGCTCCAATCAAAGAACCTATAGCCCCCACTAAAGCATAGCTGAATAAAGAACCAATGACACCAAATAAAAAATAGTATTGATCCGTCCACTGCAACGCTTTATCAATCATTTCAGAATTCATTTGAGGATTTTTTTCCATTTCGATGCGGGCCATTTCAAGTGCTTTGTCTTTTAAATCGGGTAAAATCCAACTCGTAAGCGCAAAAGCGGCAATCGAAATGAGCGCAACAATGGAAGCGGTTTTAAAACCGTGTCCAAAAACACCTCCAAATGTAATATTACCATCAAGATCTTTACTGTATGATATACATGACCAAACAATGGCAACAAGGTAAATGCCCAATACAAGCCATTGGATCCAACGATCATAGATTCCCATAATCTGGAATGTCATTCCAATGGCAACCATTACCAGACCAATGATCAAACCTTTGGCAAAATGTGAAGTTATTTTTTGTTCCATATCAATTCAGCTTGAGTTTGTTTTTATTGAGTATACCAATCACTTTCCCTTTAAGTTCTTTTCCCGTAAAAGCCGAATTTTTTGATCTGGATTTTAAGTGGTTTTCAGTGAAGGTAAAAACTGTAGCGGGATCAAACATTGTCATATTGGCGACATTACCAACCTGAATGGAGGGAATCTTAAAGCCAAGGATGGTACGTGGACGCATACTGATCAGTTCCACCCAACGTTCCGGGCTTAATGCGTCCCCAAATACAGCACCCATCACACCATAACATGTTTCCAACCCAATCATACCCGGTTTTGCATATTCGAATTCGCAAATCTTACTGTCCCACTCGTGCGGTTGGTGATGCGTTGCAATGCAATCGACTGTACCATTCAAAACAGCTTCTCGTAAAGCATTTTGTTCTTTTTTCGTACGTAACGGGGGGAAGAGTTTCAAATTGGTATCATAGCCTGTAAGATCCTGGTCTGTAAAATAAAGATGAGCCGGTGTTACAGAGCAGCTCACCGCAGTTCCATTTCGTTTGGCACGTTCAATGTATTCCAGACTCTTGGGAGAAGTAATGCCTGTAAAATGCAATCGGGATTCGGTATAAGCCGTGAGTTTGATATCACGGGCAACTTGAATTTCCTCTGCCAACATAGGTTTACCCGGCAGTCCCAGTTGAGTACTTACAATACCTTCATTCATTAGTCCGTAGGTGCCAATGGATTTATCTTCCGGCACTTGCAGAATTACACCGTCAAAAGACTTGACATATTGCAAGGCTTTCAGAAGCAAACCGGAAGACTGTATGGAATGAAGCCCATCTGTAAAAGCAGCGGCACCTGCAGCCTTCATGTCGTACATTTCGGCCAATTCCTTTCCTTCGGTTTGTTTCGTAACAGCACCCAATGGATGGACGGATACGGCTTCGCCTGCTGCCTTTTGTATGATGTATTCGACCTGTGACTTACCTGAAACAACCGGAGCCGTGTTAGGAAGAACCATCACTTCGGTAAAACCTCCCGTTGCAGCGGCGTCAATGCCGGTTTCAATGCTTTCTTTGTATTCTAGTCCGGGGTCGCAAAAATGAGCAAATAAATCAACCCAACCGGGTGATACAAAAAGACCGGGATGATCAATAATCTTATCGGCACCCGGTGTTTCAATTGAACCAATTTGCTGTATCACTCCGTTTTCGATCCATAAATCCTGAATTGTTTGATGGAAAGGAGAGGTGGGGTCACATATTTGAGCCTGCTTTATTAATATCGTCATGGAGCCGTTCAAACTTTGGTTCC
>CANGQQ010000150.1 GCA_947456025.1 Chitinophagaceae bacterium
AGGTAGATTTTGATGGTGCTTCTATTTACAGTGACATTAAGGCGATTCGCAGAAGCGGAAGAAGCATTCAGGTTTCAGTTTACCCCAATCCTAACAGAGGAACTACAAATGTGATTATCCCTGAGGGATCCGGATTGTTAGATGCTTCTTTGGAAGATTTCGCCGGAAAGCGTATTCAACAATGGAACGCGCTGTCTACAAAAAATCTACAGTTGTCAAATTTGAAACCCGGCATTTATGTGCTTCGGTTAAACTTTAGAAATTCAGGCGAACAAGTAGTAGAACGAATCATGGTTCAATAATAAACAGGACGGAAAACCAGATAAAACCAAAAGTTAGGGCCCTCAATTGAGGGCCCTTTTTTTATTTAGAGTATATGTTACCAATAGGATCTGTCCATATTTAGTAACAAAGTGTTGTCTGTCATTCGCTTTAATGTGATAGGTCATTTTTTTCATATCTCTCTGATAGTACTTTGAGTAAAACAAAAAACCGATGGAACAAGAGTAATAAATAGGTTGAGCGTCATTCATTCTTTATAGAAAGACATTCAACGCGGTAGCTATTGTTAACATAAAAACTGACTTTATGAAAAAGATTATACTCTTGTTACTGTTGATGGCTGTTACGCCATTGCTTAACGCAGTTCGTTCCCAATGTGTAGTCAAAAATGTCATTGTTCAGGTGAATTATTCCAACAGCAATCCAACAAATGATTCCTGTACCATCAATTTTGATTTTATTTTCACCATCGAAAATAACGGTGGTAATAAGTGGATTTACATCCATTCCTGGTTGGCCAACGAATACCCCAACTATTTCAAATGTCCCAATGTTCCAAGTAATGCCAAGGCTCCTGTTGCGGGAGATTTAGTTCTTTCAAAAATCAACTTAGGCATTCACAATGAAATACATGTTGGACACCCGGTACCTACCTTGTTGACTACTTACCCCCCTGACGTTACGGTTCCAATCAATCAAGCGAATTCATTAGTCCGGCAAGTGTATCCAACAGGCGATAGCGCTCGCTTTACCGTAAAAGGGGTTACCATTAAAATTCCGAAGGCCTGCAGTGATGTGATATCCATGAAGGCAGACTTTTGGTCATCTCAGGCACAAAATGCCTCAGTTGTGCATTGTGTTGTGTGTAATGTAGGCTTTACCATTGATCCCAGAGTATCCGGGTTGATCAATTGTGGTATGAATAATGAGCCACGCACCTTTAATATGCAAATCCGGTCTGTAGCTCCTTTCTCTATTTCCGGTCAGTATTCTGTGTACATGGATTATGCTTATGATGGTATGTTCGGCACATTTGGAGATGAGGATGTGATGGTGTATTCAAACACCTATGCAACAACAGTTGTACCTGGAACCAATCCATTGGTCAACTTGTTTGCCGTTTCTAATGTGGGTTATCCACCTTATAACAGTCAAATTCCGGACGCCAACCGAAACTTATGGGTTTTGGTAACAACAAATGGCTATACGAATAAAGCATTGGGTTACATGTACAATTCCTGTGCTCCTTTACCAATAAAGCTTCAGGATTTTCATGTTCGTCTGCAAAGCGATGTGGTGAACTTGTCATGGGTAGCTGAACAGCAAGGCACTTTTGATGGCTATGAAATACAAAGAAAAGCAGGGAATGGCTCGTATGAAAAAATTGCTTTTGTTCCTGCATCAGCGAATATTCATGCTACAAATGGTTTGGTAACCTATAATTATATTGACCGTATGATTCCTGAAAATACAGATTTGTTTTACCGGCTACGTGCGATAGAAATGAATGGTCAATCATTTTACAGTGATATTCATGCCGTAGCTATTAAGAGCAAACTGGTCTTAACAGTTTATCCGAATCCGTCAAGAGGCATAACTTACTTAATGCTATCAGAACAAAATGGTGCCATGGATGTTTCGTTGGATGATTTTTCCGGAAAAACCATTCGCAAATGGAACAATGTTGCGGTTCAGAATCTTGAATTGAGGAATTTGTTGCCGGGCATTTATATGGTTCGGATATATCTCAGATCTACCGGTGAGCAATACATTACGAAATTTGTTGTTCAGTAACAGTCCGGATTTTGATATTACAAGATCTCATGAAAAGAAAAGAAGCCCCGAAAGGGGCTTCTTAATTATTATGGATACATCTTGTACAAGAGATCTTACCAGTCAATTTGATTACCGGTGACAGACGCAATTTTTTGCATAACTGCTTCAACGGTTGCGTCCGGACAAGAAGCACCGCTGGTAATTAAAATCCTGACCTGATGGGTTTGAGGCAGAAACGAAGAGCTGATTTTTTCAGTTGCCTGATGGTAATTGTAATGCCTGATGACATCTTTGGATGTTATATTTTCGGGTCCATTGATGAAATAAGTAGGAAGCTTTTTTTCACAAAGCTCAACCAGATGTGTGGTGTTGGAGCTATTATAACCGCCAATGACGATGGCCAGGTCGGCCTCTGTTTCCAGCATTTGTATTACGGCAGTTTGATTGTCATTTGTTGCGTAACATAAGGTGTCTCTTGTATCTGCGAAATGATCGCCAACAGCATCCGGAAGTAGTTCATAATGTTCAATCATGATTGTTTTCAGATATTCTGCGATCTCCTGCGTGTCACTTGCCAGTTGAGTTGTTTGATTTACGACTCCAAATCGTTTTAAGTCTGATGTGATATTGAATCCTTCAGAATAATTTCCCTTGAAATCTTCGTAAAATCCTTCCGGAGCTAGTTTGCCGGTGATGTAAGAGCCCAGTTTGATGGCGTCGTTCAAATGGTTGACGATTACTGAAGGTGCTTTGGCGCTCGCATGTGAAAATGTAGCTCTGGTTTCTTCATGTTTAGGTTTTCCGTGAATCACCAGCGAGTAGCCTTTTGCCGCTAATTGTTCGCTCCGGTTCCACACCTTTTCAACAAAAGGGCAAGTCGTGTTATACTTCTCTGTCCGGATTCCTTTATCCTGAAGTGTTTTTTCCATTGCCAGTGTCGTTCCAAAAGCGGGAATGATCACAATGTCTTCATGATTCACTTCCTCCAGTGATATAATGGGATTGCCATAAGTGTCTTGAAGAAATTGCACTCCTTTTTCCACCAACGTGGCATTGACCTGTGGGTTGTGAATCATTTCACTGAGCAAGAAAATACGCTTTCCGGGGTTTTCGTCTATGGTTTTAAAAGCGATCTCAATGGCATTTTCAACACCGTAACAAAAGCCAAAATGACGCGCAAGATAAAACTGAACGGTACCGGCATGAATGGATGTGGGTGTGAAATCTTTTTTTAATTTATCACTGGCTTTTCGTTGTTCTTTGATGGCCGTCAAAAACGAACTTCGGTAAATATTGGGGACTTCAAACTTCTTCATATGTGTTTTAACAAGTTCAAAGGTACATGGTTTAAAAGTTGAAAAAAGGAACAATTGTTTGCCTTAGGGTTCGTATCATTGATCTTCAATTTAAAATAAGATGAATCAATTAGCAGGGCACTTAGACTGGGTGCCATCAACCAATATCTATGAGGTAAACCTTCGCCAATATACACCTGAAGGAACAATAGCGGCTTTTCGTAACCACTTGCCCCGATTGAAAGAGATGGGTGTGGAGGTTCTGTGGTTTATGCCGCTAACTCCTATTTCAGAAAAAAACAGAAAGGGGGAATTGGGAAGCTATTATTCCTGTTCGAGTTATGTAAAAATGAATCCGGAATTTGGCACAATAGAAGAATTTCAATCTTTGGTCGATGAAATTCATGCATTGAAGATGAAAGTGATCATTGACTGGGTGGCAAATCATACCGGATGGGATCATGAATGGACGCTGGAATACCCGGATTTTTATTCACGGGATTGGCATGGAAATTTCAAACCGCCGGTCGACAACTGGGAAGATGTCATTCATTTGAATTACAACAACGCACCAATGCGTAAGGCGATGATTGATGCGATGGCGTTTTGGGTACATGAGTGTGGAATTGATGGCTTCAGGTGCGACATGGCCATGTTGGTTCCTGTTGACTTTTGGAAAGAAGCAAGAACTGCGCTGGATCAGATTCGTCCTTTATTTTGGCTGGGAGAGTTTGATCAATGGGGTGATGAACCTTATGCAGAAGTTTTTGATGCAAGTTATACGTGGCATTGGATGCATATCGCAGAGGAATATTATCAAAAGCATCGTAAACTTTTTGAACTGGATAAGGCATTGTCAACCTATCAAACCAAAAAGCCATATCGGCACATCCGTTCCTTCTTTACATCCAATCATGATGAAAACAGTTGGAATGGATCTGAGTATGAAAAATATGGAGATATGGCATTGCCATTGGCTGTTTTCAGTTGCACCTGGAATGGTGTGCCTATGATATACAGCGGACAGGAATTGCCGAGTCACAAACGGCTTTTGTTTTTTGATAAAGATGAGATCAGTTGGAATGACCAACCCGCATTGCACCGGTTTTATAAAACATTACTGGAATTTCGTAAAAAGCACCCCGCACTCAATGCAGCAGATAAGAATGTGATAACATGGCGTATTGCTACATCTGAACTAGATGCCTTGTTTTCATATGTTCGAAAGTGTGATCGGGGAGAAGTTGTGGTTGTCTTGAATTTTTCTGATAAACCAATTCAATTTCATTTTGCAGACCAACGTATCAAAGGAGAGTTTCAAGATCTCTTTTCAGGTGCAACTTCAATGGTCGATTCCATTACAAACTATGAACTTGAACCATGGGGATATCTGGTGCTCTTTAAATAGTATCGGATACACATTAAAAAAGGGAGTAGTTGTCTACTCCCTTTTTTAATCAATTACCCTGTTTAGGGTTCACTCCTTAAGTCATTGATCGCATATTGGTAAACACCCTCATAGCCCGGATAAATACCTTCGATCAAGATGGTATTTCCTGCGGACTCAATCGCTTTCTTTAAATCGTCAACAGATTGTATGGTTTTGCCTCCTGCGCGAATGATGATAAATCCTTTTTTCATGGGCGTTTGATCTGAAATCAAACCGTCAGATAGTGTTTTGACCAATACACCGCCTTCGATGCCATATTCTTTTGCTTTTTTTGCATCCAGCGTTTCCAGGTCTGCCCCTAATTTATCCAGTACCGAGTTTTTTACAATTTCAGTTGTTCCCGCACTGTTTTTAAGTGTCAGCGTTACAG
>CANGQQ010000151.1 GCA_947456025.1 Chitinophagaceae bacterium
GGTCATAGTAATTGTGTACCGCATCAACGGTGGTATGGGTTTTAACACCCAGCTTATAGGCATGGGCTTCGATACGTTTCAATTCCTCTGCATCAAAGCCGCCTGTATTGACAATGATGCTGTGCACTTCATAGCCCAGGTCTTTACTCAGGTATTGGGCACAGTAGGTGGTATCTAATCCGCCGCTGAATCCTAAAACAATTTTTTTCATCACTTCCTGTTTATTGCTTTTTAATGGTCTGTCCGTACAGCTATACAATGAGCTGCTGATGTGTTTCAATTTCCCCCCGGCTCTTAGCAGCAACCGGAATGAGCCTGCCGATCAGGGAAAGATGAAGGACAACAGCTTTTTACTTTTCCGCTGATCGGTCGCATTCGGTTCTTTTTCTTTTCGCAGCAAGGCTTTGACAAACTTCCATTCCTTGAAACGCAGCAAGCG
Organism: Chitinophagaceae bacterium; assembly: GCA_947456025.1. Classification (GTDB taxonomy): domain Bacteria; phylum Bacteroidota; class Bacteroidia; order Chitinophagales; family Chitinophagaceae; genus Lacibacter. The sequence goes on from CANGQQ010000151.1 coordinate 440, forward strand.
CTCCAGTCCACGTTTGTTTTCCTCAAAAAACTGCCGGGTCTCTTCGGGTTCGTAATGGTCGGCCGGATCATACAACATGGCCGTACACATGCAGTTCTTACGCTCTTTGCTGATCAGAATATCGTAGTTGACACAGCTTTTACAACCCGCCCAGAATTCTTCATCCTGCGTGAGTTCACTGTAGGTTACCGGTTCGTAGCCCAGTTCGGAATTGATTTTCATAACGGCCAGTCCGGTGGTGAGTCCAAATATTTTGGCGTTGGGATACAGCGTGCGCGACAGTTGGAAGATCTGCTCCTTGATTTTTTTGGCGACGCCGCTTTTCCGGTAGGCCGGGGCTACAATCAATCCGCTGTTGGCTACAAACGCGCCATGACTCCAGGTTTCGATATAACAAAATCCAACCCAGACGCCATCGGGCGTAAGAGCGATAACGGCTTTGCCTTCTTGCATCTTGGCGGCAATATAGTCCGGGCTGCGCTTGGCAATGCCCGTTCCTCTTGCTTTTGCACTTTCCTCCATTTCGGTTGTAATAACAGAGGCAAATACAAGATCGCCACGATGGGCTACACGTATAATCATTTCCTGAAATTCCATTGAATGCTTGCTGAACGATGAATGGATGACCAATCCTGAAAAAAATGACTGGGGATTTTTTCACTGACAGGGGCCGTGGTGAGTGACTCGTCCTGTCAGCACACACGTCGGGGTCGTGCACTCCAAATGCAAACTCCGGAAGAAGCGCTGTAAGCAGTCCTGCTTTGCGTTGATTGATATGCAATTGTATGTTTCAATACCGTGTTCATTGAAAGTCAAAAACAAATGTAAACAGGTTTCCAATAAAATACACGAATTGAAGCAATTATTAAAAGAACGTTTGTTAGCAGTAGTTCGCAAACGCCGTTCCGTTGCTTTTAGCCTAACACCGCTCCGCAACACAATTGACCATTGGAAAAAGAAATCAAAACTCACGATTGTTTGCAAGGTGCAGCATCTGTTGCAGTTCACTAAACGAGAACTGTAAGCAGATCAACAAGGGGGTTCCGTTATAATGAGGTATGGCTGAAACCGGATTTCGAAACCAACGCCATGATCTTATTTTTTGCGAGATACTTTGCAGACCTGTAAAAAAGAGTGCCCAGTACCCGCCCCAAAAATCCGGTAATGCCCATGTTGCGCAGGTAATGGCTGTGATTCATGGTAAACTCACTCAGTTCCCGGTAACGTACAACCTGAAAGCCCGATTGCTGCATCGAAAGACGGAACGACCGGGGCGTCCAGATTTGAAGATGCGCTACGGAAACGGTCCCCTTCAAAAGCCTCAGATACAGCTTTGAAGAAAGGGATTTGAAAAAGGTATAGATCCAGAATTGTTTGGGTGTATCAATGAACAAAGCACCATCGTCGTTTAACTTGCTGCCCAACAGGGTCATGGTTTTGATGGGATCACTTAAATGCTCATACACATCATTCAAAAATATATAGTCGAAACGGGTGGTGTCGGTTGGAAAATCCTTCCACTTGATCTGATGCACAAGCGGCCGGTATTCATCAATCAATCCATAATCATTGACGTCAACGGTGTACACTTCACAGGAGGGTAAAAACGACTTGCAGATCAAGGCAAACTGTCCGCCACCGGCTCCGTAATCCAGAATTTTGATCCCTTCCTGTACACGCGATGGATCCTGAATGGCAAAAAGAAACATCTTGGTGAAGTTGCTGTGATTCAGAAAGGCCGAACGGCGATACCAGTCACGAAACAAGCGCTTCGATTCCGCAATAGAGGCAGGGTCTTCCTTGCTTACAAATAACGTATCATCCTGAAAGGGATAGTACATCAATACGCCACAATCTTTACACTTTGCTGTATGGGCTACAAAAACCAATCGCGTACTGTTGCAAATTTTACAGTTCACACTCATGTTGTTCAAATCTTAAACGGTTGACAGATTACAATAAGGGCACAATAGTACTTAAAGATCGGGACATACAACAGCAGGGCCACGGACCGGCAACCTGTTCCAATGAAACGGACGATGGCCGAAGGGATGCGCCAACGGACAGGTGACCCCAAAAAAAAGACCTCACACAAGGCGAGATCTTTTGCAGTTGGTATTGGTTGTTAATTTGTTATTGATTGAGCATGAGCGGCATCACCAGCATCAGCACATCTTCTCCTTCGTTTTGTTCGGAGGGTTTCAACAAGCCGGCTTTGGTGGCCGTACTCAGTTCCATCCGCACTTCTTCGGTTTCAATGGCACCCAGCATTTCAATTAAAAATTTGGCATTGAAGGCAATTTGCATATCCTCACCGTCGTACTGACATTTCATGCGCTCATTTCCTTCAAAACTGAAATCCACATCCTGTGCCGTCAGGTGCAATTCACTGCCGGAAATACTCAGCACCACCTGATTGGTACTCTTGTTGCTGAATACACTGATGCGGCGCAACGCACTCTGGAAATCGCTGCGACCCACAATCATGCTGTAGGGATTATCGGAGGGTATTACCACTTTATAGTCGGGGAAACGGGCATCGATCAAGCGACACACCAGTTCGGTGGAACCATGCTTAACAAAGAGGTGATTGCTGTTGTATGAAATAATGATTTCATCGGCATTATCGGGTAAAGCTGCCTTCAGTAGGTTGAGCGGCTTTTTGGGAACGATGAAGTTTTCACTTTTAGGACAGCTCACATCCGTACGCTTGTAACGTACCAGCCTGTGCGCATCGGTTGCCACAAACGTCAATCCCTTTTTATCCAATTCAAAATACACACCCGTCATGGCCGGACGCAAATCATCGTTGCTCACCGCAAACAGGGTCTTCCCGATTGCAGTTACCAGCGCCGAAGAGGTGGTGGCAAAAGAAGTGGTTTCATCTGCTACGGGTTCTTTGGGAAAGTTATCCGGATTTTCACCCATCACCTTATACTTTCCGTTATCGCTGGTGATTTCGATACCGTAATTCTTATCAATATTAAACGTCAGAGGTTGATCGGGCAGATTCTTCAACGTATCCATCAGAATGCGCGCGGGAATACAAACGCGGCCGTTGTCTTTCGCCTCAATATCCATATGGATCTTCATAACCGTTTCCAGATCGGTCGCCACAACGGTTAATCGGTTCTTGTTGATTTCAAATAAAAAATCTTCCAGAATGGGCAATACCGTATTGGCATTGATGACACCATTGATTTGCTGCAGTTGTTTGAGTAAAGAGGTGGAAGAGGCTATGAACTTCATATTTCGATTCTGATTTGGCGCAGTAAGGTAATTAAAAAATACGGGTTACAGCCGCAAGATAAGGGTTAAATTATCAACTTGTAATGTGAAAGGTTTTGTACTTTCATTCTACCAATAAAAAACACATGCTGGACAAGATTTTTGGCTGGGGCAGAAAAAAAGAAACGATCGAAGCCGTACCCGCATCCTATGTATTTGGCCGTTACAGCGACAACAACAAATCGGTACAAAAAACGAGAAAATGGGCCGAAGCAGACCAGCTGTTCAAAGAAGGCAAGATCCTCGAAAGCCTGGCTGCCTTTTTGGACTACCTCAACGACGATGCCGTTCAAAATGTTTCCTTTACCGTGGAAAATCAAGTCCTTGAATTTACACTGTTACAGGGCAGCAAACAGATCAAGGGCTCCTGCAACGGCGTCCGGTTTACGGCCGAAGCCGATCTGGTCCTCATGCCGCAGCCTTCGGTACCGGTGATGCGAAAATTGCTGGAACAGAATTTCAACTTGTACTACTGCCGGTTTGCCCTCAACAACGGAAAGCTGTGCATGTGTTTCGACTCGGAAGCGCAAAGTGCCAATCCCAATAAACTGTATTATGCCCTCAAAGAACTGGCTACGAAATCGGACAAATTCGATGACTGGCTCGTGCAGGATTTCAACTCCCTGCAGCCGCTGGAAAACGGCAGCATCAGTCCGCTTTCCACGGACGAAAAAGAGGTGAAATTCCGTTTCCTGGAACAATGGATCCGGGAAACACTGGAGCAAATCCAACCGCTCGATACCGAAAAAATGGGAGGGGGCATTGCCCATGTGCTGCTGAACCTGATTTACCGGATCGACTATTTACTGGTACCCGAAAAAAAATTACTGCTCGATCTAGAGGATATGGTCAGCCGCTTTTTTACCGAAGATGAAAAAACGGTTATGGAAAAAAACAAAGCACTCATCACAGCCCTTCGCAAACTGGCAGAGACGCAAAAAGAAACGGTTTTCGAATGTCTGTTTCGAAGCAAATACACCTTCAGTGTTGCAGCACCGCAACCGCAGAAGGTGATTGCAGACACCATCTATGCCTCCAATCAAAATATGTTGTGGTATAAAGACAATCAGCTTCCGGAGATCGCTCAGCAAATCAGTGAATACGGATTGGGCTACTGTCAGTACAACTACAGTTTACCGGCACCGGTTACGGAATTGTATCAAATTCTGATGCGGGTGCGCTACAGCGATTTTTTTGATGCACTGGGCTACCGCGATCAGCTGTATCAAACAACCGCACAACAATTCAATCAATCGTTTATCGAACTAAAAATTAAAGCCGTGATTCAAAAATGGAATCACAAATACACGCAACTGGCCTTCCCCACAGAACAGCTGCGCTACGAAAATCTGATGCTGTTTACACATTCGTTTACGGCTGCCGTCGAGTCCTTAAATAC
>CANGQQ010000152.1 GCA_947456025.1 Chitinophagaceae bacterium
CCACTTTGAACCATCAGTTGCAGTAAACCCACGGTTTTCATGGTCACGGTTTTCCCTCCGGCATTGGGTCCCGAGATGACCAGAATGCGATTGCGGTCGTCCAGCGTCAATTGGGTGGGTATGGTAGACTTGTTGTTTTTTTGGTTGTAGAGCAGTAGTAATGGATGACGTGCGGCGATCAATTTGATTTCGGAACGATCGCTCAGTTGGGGTAATGTTGCCTGCATCTCCACTGCCAGCCGTGCTTTAGCTCTGATGAAATCGTAGGCGCCTAAAAAAACGGCGTAGGTAGATAACAACGAAGCGTAGACAGAAAGCTGTGCCGTTAAGTTGCGCAGAATGCGGTAAACTTCTTTGCGTTCTTCATTTTCAAGTGAAAAAAGTTCATTGTTCAGTTCGATCGTTTCTTCCGGCTCCACAAACACTGTGCGACGGGAATCGCTTTCGCCATGCAATATTCCTTTGACCTGTCGTTTCTGTTCCGCATACAGCGCCACTACCCTGCGCCCGTTTAAAAACGACTCTTCGATATCGGCCACATAACCCTGCTTTTGCAAACGCTTGACGACTTTGTCGAATTCACGCCGCAGTTCGTTCCGCTTTTTGTAGAGTTCCAGCCGAATACGCGCCAATTCCTCACTGGCATCATCCTTTACCTGTCCGCCGTCATCCAAAACCTGATGTATGCATTCGAGAATCGCTTTTTCATAATAACTGTCCTGAATCAGGTAATACAATGCAGCGTAGGCGGTACGTCTTTCAGTGTCAAACCAGCGAAAGATACCCTGCAGGGTTTCGGCGAGTTTCCGGATCAGTACAATCTGTTCTTCGGAAAGCACGGCACCGGGGATGGAAAGCAATTTCAATTCCCGGTTCAGATTCAAAACCTGATCATTGGGAAAATATTGTCCCTGATCGAGTAACAATTTGTACTCATAGGTTTGACGCAGTTCCCGTTCAATGTATTCCCGGTGGGTATGAATGCGCAGCTCCAGGGCTTTGGACTTTGCCCATTCAGTTGCACAATGTGCATGCAACAATTCCATGATTTTATCGAACTCCAGTTGAACCGGGGCCGATTCGGGGAACATCTTCATACCTCTAATGAAACGATTTTACGAACGACAAATTTATACCTATTCTCATTTAATCGTCGGCCTAACAAGAACAGATCTGAAAATGAACGATTCCCGTTTTCGTTTGTTGATCTATTTGTAAACGTTAAAAGCAAGGTAAAATCCTGTGTTTCGCCCGGGTCTTATGACTTTTATGCGAAAGCAGTCTAAATTTGAATTTCAACTTGTACAAATGAGGTACAAAACGACTCTCTTTTTTACGGCTATTTTTTTCTGGATTTTATCGATACACTCCTGTGTAACGGGAGATCATAAAACGAACAGTATGTCACAATCCTCTGCCTCTTTATCCGGCTCTCTGCTCAACGAAACCCAAACCGATACCGCCACACTTGGTGCCGGCTGTTTCTGGTGTGTAGAAGCTGTTTTCCAACAACTGAATGGGGTATTGAAAGTGAGCAGCGGCTATTGTGGCGGTCACGTGCTCAAACCTACGTACGAGCAAGTATGCAACAAAACTACCGGACATGCCGAAGTGATTCAAGTGGTATTCGATCCGCAACAAATAACCTACGATGAATTATTGGAAGTGTTCTGGCAAACACACGACCCTACCACCCTCAACCGTCAGGGTAACGACGAAGGACCGCAATACAGAAGTGCGGTGTTTTACCACAACGAGGAACAGAAACAAAAAGCAGAGCATTATAAGGAGGCCTTGAACGGGAGCGGCGCCTTTAACAATCCTGTTGTAACGAGTATTGAACCGTATCACAATTATTCGGAAGCTGAACCTTATCATCAGAACTATTACAACCTGAATAAAAATTCAAACCCTTATTGCTATTACGTGATCAAACCCAAACTGGAAAAGTTCGAAAAAGTATTCAAAAACAAATTGAAAAAAGCCGACTAAAGCACCGCAACCAATATGACAATAAGTGAAATGTGACACGAACAAAAGATTTCATGTTATTGCTTCCGAATTTGCACACGCCTTAAATCCAGTAAATTGAGCGCATTGGTTTTAAACCCCGAGACTTCCGGTTGTACCAAACGAAGCACCTGATCGTACCAGAGCGGAACAATGGGGGCATCCGCAATCAGCATCTGATCCATTAACCGGTAATCGTTGATCCGTTTCTGTACATCCGGTTCACGGATCGCTTTTTCATACAAGAGATCATAAGCTTTATTACGATAGCGTGTATAATTGGGCGGCGCAGGATTGTTACCGTAGAACACACTCAGAAAATTTTCGGGATCGGGATAATCTGCAATCCAACTGGCGCGAAAAAACAGCGCATCACCATTGGCGGTCTGCGTCAGCAACAAACTTTTGGGTACTACTTCCACCTGAATCCGTATCCCGATATCCGCCAGTTGCCGCGCAATATAACTGCCAAGGTCGGCATAAGCAGGAATCGTTAACAACTTGATCACGGGTACCGGATGCCGTTGATGATACCCTGCCGATTCCAGCAAATTTCGGGCCTTTGGGGGATCATACGAATAACCCTTGATGCTTGCGGAATCAAAACCCGGCAATCCCGGAGGCACAAAACCATTGACGGCAGCCGTTCCAATGGAATTGCGCAGGTATAAGATCATTTTTTTGCGGTCGATACCGTAATTGATGGCCTGACGAACAGCCTTGAAACGAAGCGGCGAATGGCGAACAGCCGGCTGCGTTGTATCCAGCATGATACCCAGGTATTCCACATTCAGATACAACTGCTTTTGCAAAACAAAGATGCCTTGCCACTGTTTGCGTAAAACGCCTTGTCGAGTGATCACTTCGTCTTTGAACGAGGGGTCGATATCATTCAAAAAATGCAGCTTCTTTTGACGAAAAGCCAGAAACTCGGCTGCTTTACTGTCGAGGAAACTGACTTTCACTCCTTCGAGATACGGGAGTCGATGACCCCGGTTGTCGATTTCAAAATAAGCCGGATTCCGTTCCAGCAACAAAACCTGCCCTTCTTCCCAGGCCTTCATACGAAAGGGACCGGTTCCACAGGGATGATTGCGAAAAGGCAAGTCCGTTGACGCCACGGCTTCTTTTGGAAGCACCGAACAGTACTGGTTGGTCAAAACGCCCAACAAGGGTTGAAAAGGTTTCTTAAGCCGGATGGAAAATACAGAATCGTTCAGTGCTGCAAATCCATTTTGAGGATCTACAATATGACGGAACACCCATGCGCCCGGACTGGCCGTTGCCGGATCCATCAAACGCCGGAAACTGTATACGACATCCGTTGCGGTCATTCTACGGCCTTTCCCGTCTTTAAAGGCGGGGTGGTCGTGAAAAAATACATCGGTCCGCAACCAAAAGGTGAATTGAAGTCCGTCAGGGCTTTGCTCCCATCTCCGAGCCAGAGAAGGAACGAGTTCCAGTTGATCGTTGGTTTCTACCAGTGTATTGTAGAGTTGATGTGTAGCCCAGATGATTGCCTGATTTTTTGCGAAGGCCGGATCCAGTGTAGCAAGACCGGCCTGTTCGTTATAATGAAAATAGCCGTCCGCCGCATGACGCTTTCCGCAAGCAGACAGCAATACCGTCAGCACAATACAGAAACATTGATAAAAAAGATACCGATAGTATCCTCCGTTTTTAACACCAATCATAGCATGAAACGTCTATTTTTATAATCCATACGCACAACAATGATAAAGAAAATCGGCTATCGCACCCTGACCGCACTTCTGTTCTGTACTTTCATTGCATTCACATCAAATGCGCAGTTCTTTCAAAAGAAAGAAAGCTTTTCCCGACAAGATACATTAAGAGGCGCTATTTCGAAAGAACGTGCCTGGTGGGATGTAACCATGTACGACCTGAAACTTAATCCTCAAATAGCCAATTTTCAACTGCAGGGTTCCAACACCATCTATTTCATAATCGTTCGACAACCCGAAACAGAAATGCAAATTGACTTGCAGGAAGGCATGCAAATCGACAGTGCTTTTCTCAACAACAAACCTGTTCGCTTCCGAAAAGAAGGTCATGCCTGGTTTGTAAATATCCCTTCAAAGAAAGTACCCAAATCGCTGCCAGAAAATCAACGTCCGAAAGCACCGTTACAGCAACTCACCATCTATTTCGGGGGCATTCCCAGGCCCGCCATTCAACCACCCTGGGATGGTGGTCTTGTCTGGAGCAAAGATTCAAAAGGCAACCCATGGGTCAGTACTGCCTGTCAGGGATTGGGCGCCAGCGCCTGGTGGCCGTGTAAAGATCATCCTTATGATGAGCCTGACAGTGTGCAGATTCATGTGACCGTGCCCGATACGTTGATGTGCATCTCAAACGGCAGACTGCGCTCAGTAACCAAACAGGAAGATCATACATCCACATGGACCTGGTTTACGTCAAACCCCATCAACAATTACAATGTAACCATGAACATCGGAAAGTATGCCCACCTCACGGATACCTTTAAGGGCATACAGGGGGCACTGGATCTCGACTACTATGTACTGGAGGAGAACCGGACAAAAGCAGTCACGCATTTCCAACAAGTCAAACAGATGCTGAAAGCATTTGAACATTGGTTTGGCCCCTATCCTTTTTACAACGACGGATACAAGCTTATTGAAGTACCTTACCCCGGCATGGAACATCAAAGCGCCATTGCTTATGGGAACGGGTACCGGAACGGATACGGTGGAAACGATCTCAGTGAAAGCGGCTGGGGACTGAAATGGGATTTCATGATCGTACATGAAAGCGGACATGAATGGTTTGGCAACAGCATCTCCTGCAAAGACGCAGCCGACATGTGGATCCAGGAAGGATTTACCAACTATGCCGAGGTATTATTTACCGATTACTACTTTGGAACCGAAGCAGGTAATGCGTATTGTCGTGGCTTGCGTAAACGTATCCTTAATGACAAACCCATTATTGGCCCCTACCACGTGAATCGGGAAGGTAGCAGTGATATGTATTTTAAAGCCAGCAACATGATTCATACCATCAGGCAAATCATTGGAAACGATTCCACTTTCAGGCAATTGTTGTTGGACCTGAACCGGA
>CANGQQ010000153.1 GCA_947456025.1 Chitinophagaceae bacterium
GAAGAAGCGCCTCCGTTTCCATCAACATATAAATAATACGTATCACCAACAACCAGTCCGCTCAAAATAAATTCAGTATTGTCAGAAATTCCGTTACCATAAATACTGCCGGTGGTAGCACCTCCGGTGTTTGGCGACGGATTGATGGTTACATCATTGGAATAAGATCGGTTGTTAATGGTTTGATCTTTGGGGCAACCTCCGGTTGGAACAATGGTGGGAACTCCACAATTGCCATTGGCTTTCAATACAACCGGTTGCATGTCGCTCGAAGTCGGTGTAGAGGAGTTCAACATCCCGCTGATGGTAATTTTTGCAGTTGTTGTAGTAGGAATGAAAGAAAACCAGGCCGAATTGTTGTTGGCTCCATTCCAGGAACAGCCGTTGACTGTTGCACCGGGATATTGGGGATCAGCACCTGAATAACCATTGTTGTTGCCACGAAATACACCATTATATATACACGATGCCCCTCCACAGAAGTTGTTACTGGTACAACTGGTTACATCCCGCACATTAATAGCAGGACCAAACACCAAATCCACACGCTCAAAACTTACTTCAGAGGTAGTCCCTTCAATGATTTCAAAGAGCCAGTTCCCGTTAGGGTCTGCAGCGGTATTGAAATTATTGAAAGAGCCATCTGTTTCCAAAGCATAATACCCGATCGAATGTGGGAAATACGTGGCTTGAACAGAAACACTTGGGTATTCTTTCAAACGCTCCAGTGCAATGTCATCACGGAATTTCATATCCACCCAAATGCTGGTACCGGTTGTAACAAGATTATCTGCAATTACTACCTGTACCCCCTGCGGGTTCGTAACACGTAACTTATACGTTGATAAATTTCCTCTGCAAGTGGAGTTACCCAAACGCACACGCACTTCGCGCAATACCGTACCGGCAGTTGACAAACCTCCCGTTGGAAGTCCGGAAACAGCAACCGGCCTTGACAAAGCACTGCCCCAACTGTTGTTCGAGTCCCAGGAGTTACATGCTGCAACGGTATTGTTGGTAAAAACTTGTGCCTGCAAAACACTACTTGCTACAAGCAAGAGCGAAACCAGAAATACATGAATTCTTTGTTTCATATTTATTAAGGGATAAAAAGTATAAGGATTTCTTAAAAAAACAACGGAACGCAAAATAACGAAGAAACACATACGAACTATTGTTTTGCTGATTAAAATTTGAACATGGCAACAGGGATTTTCTCCATGCAATCAGTAAATGCAAATCGTTCTTGTTCAACCAAAAGTTTACGACTCAATCATCTTTGTTCTAAACGGGATCTAACGTTGCGGCATCGAACTCCTGCAAGGAAACACCGAGGCTACAAGTAATTGAATATGAATCATTCATGAGTGGTATCATTCTTCTGCTTGACAATGGTCATTCCAAAAAAGATGACACAAAAATAGATTTGTACAAAAGGATACAGGTTGCGTTTACGAACAAATCAGGATGTAATGATTCCCTTACAGGATGTTTTGTTGTACGGTCATGTTACCATTCCGGAAGATGCAAGTGGGTTGGTTGTTTTTTCGCACGGAAGCGGGAGCAGCCGTTTCAGTCCGCGGAATCAAACGGTAGCCCGCAAATTACAGCAGTCCGGCTTCGGTACGTTGTTGTTTGATTTACTCACGGAGGAGGAAGACGAAACCTACAGCAATCGGTTTGATCTTGAATTGTTAACGCAACGGCTGATTGCCGTAACACAATGGATCAGTAAGGAAGCGTATGCAGACAAACTGCAACTTGCCTATTTTGGAGCGAGTACCGGTGCGGCCTCTGCACTGAAAGCCGCCGTTGCGTTACCGCAAATCCAAACTGTAGTCTGCAGGGGCGGCCGGCCGGATCTGGCGATGGACAGTTTATCCCGGATTCAAATCCCCGTCCTTCTCATCGTGGGAGAACAAGATGAAGCGGTGTTAAGTTTAAACCTTCAGGCCATGGAAGCCCTGCCGACCGGGAAGGAATTATGCATCATCCCGGGGGCCACACATCTGTTTGAGGAGCCCGGTAAAATGGAAGAAGTATCGGATCTGGCTGTCGATTGGTTTCTAAAACATTTAAAGACAAACAAATAGATAACCATTAAAACGTAAAACTATGCTAGGTGAACTCAACGAGTCGCAAATGAACAACCTCCTATCGAGTCAGGTAGTAGGCAGAATTGCCTGTGCCGACGACGCACAGCCCTATATTGTGCCCGTCACATATACCTTCGACGGAACGTACATTTATGGACAAACCAACGAAGGCTTAAAACTGAACATCCTTCGAAAAAATCCGAATGTTTGTTTCGAAGTCGATCAAATGAACGATATGGCCAACTGGCAAAGTGTGGTCGTTTACGGTACGTTCGAAGAACTTAACGAGCAAGAGGCGGTGCAGGCAAGAAACGTTCTGTATACCAGAGTCATGCCACTCATGACCAGCGCCACGATACACGCACACGAACACAAAGAGCAGAGTGTGGTGGACGACAGCACCCGTATTAAACAAGTGATGTACCGCATTCGCATTAACCGTAAAACAGGTCGTTTTGAAAAAAGATGATACGGAACGCTTCTACGATCGCAATGAAGCCGGATTGGCACTTGCTCAAAAGCTGGAACATTATAAAGACAGCGAGGCCATTGTTATTGGTGTGCCCCGGGGCGGCGTTCCTGTGGCCTTTGCAGTAGCGATGGAACTGCGCCTGCCATTGGAAATCATTTTAGTAAAAAAACTGGGGCATCCCAACAACAAGGAATATGCCATTGGAGCGGTAAGTTTAAACGACCGGCTTCTTATTAATGATGAAAACGTTTCGGCATCCTATATAGAATCCGAAACCCGGGCTCTTCGTGAACGACTAATGGAAATGGAGCGGAAGTTTTGCAGAAGCCGAAAGCCGCTTGCATTAGCCAACAAAACCGTCATCCTGGTTGATGATGGTATTGCAACCGGAACGACCTTACTCGCAACGATCCGCCTTTTACGAAAGAGCATGGTCCAGCGCATTGTACTGGCGGTACCCGTAGCATCGGAAACGGCTCTGAAAAAACTGGCCGCAGCAGTTGATGAGTGCGTTTGTTTACTGACACCCGACTATTTTACCGGTGTGGGTGCTTTTTACGACGACTTTGCTCAAACAACCGACGAAGAAGTTGCCGAACTCCTCGAACTGGCACAAAGAAATGCGGTATAGATAACCATGAACACGACTTACTCTTCCCGTTGTTTCACAACCAAATACCAATCGTTCTCCAGCGGCAGGTATCCGTAATCATAACAATAGTAGTAAACCTTCCCGTTCCGTGTGGTGTACAAATGCGTGAGGTGCATGAATTGAAAACCGAGCCTCAGCAATTTCTCTTTGGTAGCTTTCGCTGTTTCTTCCCCCTCACGCAGGATACTTTCCAGGACTTTTCGGTTCCTAAGCAAGGCATTATTGACGCCTCTTACATAGCCGATGTTGGGGTCTTTCGTTTTTCTGGAATTGTTGAAATTGTTACGACAGGAGTCGTCGCAAAACTTTTTGTCACTCCTTCCCCGTAGTCGTTTACTACAAAAAAGGCAGTGTCTGGTGTTTTCGATCACAGACATAACATAGGTTTAGTGCCGGAAAATTAAATCATCGTAAGCATTTTTAACTATTTGTAAGCGTTTATTTTCGGATAGAAACGGTTAAACCTCACTCCATTTCAAAATCTTATCCATTTTTGTTGTGCCATCGGCAAGACGTCACCGATGCTTGAAATAACATTATTTAAAACACCTAAAACCAAATGCCATGTACGCATTAAAAAACAAAGTCCAGTTGATTGGACACCTGGGAAATGCCCCTGAAATTAAAACCATTGAAAGCGGAAAGAAATTAGCCCGTTTCAGTATTGCAACCAACGAAACTTATCGCAATGCCAAAGGAGAGCGTGTTACCGAAACGCAATGGCACAGCTTAGTTGCCTGGGGCAAGGTGGCGGATATCGCCGAAAAATACCTGAACAAAGGAAAAGAAGTTGCTATTGAAGGCAAACTGATCAACCGGAGTTACAACGACAAAGAAGGCAATAAAAAATACATCACCGAAATACAGGTCAATGAGATTTTGATGTTTGGGGATCGGGAGAAAGTATGATGGTCAACCCATAGCAGTTCTTCGTATCAAACAAACGTTTGAACTCTCAAATTCCCTTTTCTTTAGATAAATACGTGTGCAGCAATGGGTCTGAATTTACCGATGGCCGACACATAAAATTTTGTTTCGGGCAATGCATAAAGCTGCACAATGACGTATTATTGTTCTCTGATCAGGCTTTACCACAAGCAGCCTTGAATCATTTGTTAACCTAATAAAAAACCTAAAATGAAAAAAACACTTTTTTTTAAAATCTATCTGGCCTTTATCCTCAATCTACTCCTTTTACAAAGTTGTACAAAGAATGAAAGCATCATACAATATGACAATAATGACCGGAGCGGATTGACACACGAAACGCAAATGGCATTGAAGGCCCCAAACCTGACAAGTCTTAAACAAAGCGTTTCCTTACTCTCACCGGAAGAAAGACAAAAACTCTGGATCCTTCGCTGGAACACAATGCTTAAAAATGACGCCTCAAAACTCACGGCTGATCAAAAGAACATCATCCTTTCACTTCGTGATTTTCTTTTGAAAAATCCGGTTGCCAAATTACTCAAGAATCCGGCATCAGGCGAGTCGTTTCTAACATCACAACTTCCGTTTTTTGAAAAGCATTTTACCAATGCACAACTCTACATGCTCATAGAATGCCCCTATTTCACCAAAAGCATTTCTGTATTCAAATCACTTGAGTACTTAAATGCCATCGACCATCCGTATCCGTCTATGAATACAAATGCAACGGAAGGCTCTTTTATCACTACTATTTCTGC
>CANGQQ010000154.1 GCA_947456025.1 Chitinophagaceae bacterium
AACCTTCAACACCTCGGATTCCTTTTCCAAATCACTCAAAAGAAACGCATTATGATCAAACCCGAATGGCAACTCATTTGAAGGCACGCCCATTCTTTTTAATTCAAAAACTGTTTGTTGATCATAAGAGAAATAACAGTCAAAAAGCTTAACTGAATGCAACACGTTTCTATTTCCACTACCCCTTCCGGAAAAAACAAAAGGATGATCCGGATTATAATTTAATAATTGCACCCCCTTTGATCGAATCCATTGCAATGTTTGAGGTGTTACCTCCATACCCTTAAATACAAGTACTTTATCCGGATGCTCTCTTAAAACCAGATCTTTAATCGAGTTTTGTATTTTAGAAATAATTGATCGATAACCCAGTCTGTACAAGAGTTTATTAAATACCGACTTATAGTAATACTCAAAAAATATATTTTGAGCAGGATAAAGCAAAACAGAAAAACCTAGCTTTTCCAATTCCCTAACAAAAATCAACTCAAGCGCCGCCTCATGATTAGAGCCGATGATGATTATTTTTTCTTTAGCCATGCATAAATCCTTTCTTTGAAAATAAAAAAGACATGAGATGGAGTCATAAAAGCAACCAGTGAAACAACAAAATATGCAATAATAAATTTGAACCTTTTGACGGCCGGGAGGAGATGAAACTCTTCAAAGGTCCAGGGTTTTAATCCCAGGAAAAGCCCAATGGCTGCAGGAGTTGCCTTATTATATTTGTAATCGAGAATCCAATAGGGATATGTGTTCAACAATATCTTATAAAATATATAATTCAATCGGGCTGGTGTCAGTGCTTTGTTTTCATTTAATACCCGTACGAGAACATTTACTACTGATTTTAAACCTCCATCTACAGGACGAATGTTTCGCCATGACCGATTGATTACATCCCGGTAAGAATTACTTTTTATTCCATTATCAACTGTAATATCTTTTTTAACCCAAACTTCGCTAATGCTGAATAAGACTGCTCCGTTTGAAATCATATGCAGCGCAAGTGCTATTTGTGCAAATATTGACTTGTCATAAACAGCAGTATTATACTTGTCAAAAGTGGATTTCTTTATAATAATGCCGCCTACAAAACTAAAGGAACTGTAATAAAGAATGGCCGTATCAACACCAGAACCAACTACACCTGTACGAAAGGCTCTGGAAGTTACAGCTTGAGAATCCAGAAAATCACAATAATTGCAAAATCCAATATCCGGGAGTTGATTAGCAATTAGGAATTTTTCCAGATTACTTAACACATCATCATGCGCAAACGTGTCATCGTTTCCAAGAATGAAACAATAATCGCCCGTTGCCAATTCTAAAGATTTACGGAGATTTCGATCATACCCCTGATTTTGATCGAACCTAAAATAGTTTATACTAAGACCTGAGCGCGACTTATATTCAGAAATGCGTTCTGTAGTATCATCGGTTGAACAGTCATCAGATATAATTACTTCAAAATTCAGATGCTTTTGCTTTACAATTATATCCAGATTTTTAATTAAGTATTCGACACGATTATATTGTGGTATGCAAATTGATATTTTCATTACGCCTATTTAATGATCATTGTAGCTTTGAGCCACTTTGATGCTTTTTATTTATTGCTTCATGACATCCAAAATAGATGTCAAGCTTGCCTCCGCTGATAGTTCAATTAAATCCTCCTGTGTATAATTTCTATTTGATTTCAAATCAACCATCCTTGTAAGATCTTCGTGAAAATCGACAGGTTCCAGTTGCGCCCATGTATGCTTTTCTTTGAAGTCTGACACACTCTTCATTTGCCTTGGATACCAAACTTGCAATCCACACATAAGGTATTCAACAATTTTATTCGGCACATTGAATATAAAATTAGGAATGTGTCCCTTGTAGAGTACGACTCCCACCTGATACGAGGACAAAACTTGAGGCAAATTGTAATACTCAACACCCTGTCTTAAGTGGATAAAATCCGATTTAAGTCGGTTAAAAAAAGACTGCACTTCCGGTGAATAGTAATCAGAATATAAATCCCAAATGACCTTGCCCTTCATTGATACCACCCAATCGGCAAACTCCCGCAAATACATTGTATTCAAACCAACAGCTCCCACATAAACAATCCGCAAAGACTCAGATGGAATCGAAACGCTGGCATTGCCCTTGTGAATCCATGATTGTGGCGGATAATTAGGCAATTGCCGCAATTGCGCTTTACTTAAAAAAGGGAAATCATTATAAAACAATTCACAACGATCTTCATTGGTTTGTGAAATCCATTCAGCATCTACCAGTATCGACTGTTCTTTATTTTGCAAAAAACGAGCATATCCACTCATGGATTTCTTTTCAGCCGGACTCACGTACTCGTGATAATGAATAAACAGTCGAAAATGTCTGCGCACCTTAGAATACAACCAAACCGGCAGTGACGATAAGGTTTCATAATAAAAGATTACATCAGGCTTCATCAGTACAAGCCTGAAAACCGAAATAAGTTGAAACAAAAAATAAGTTGCCCCTCGCTCTAAACGCCTTTCGAGACCAAAGCCGATACGATAAATTTTACATTTTGAATTGGAAAACCAGTCACCCTGTTTAGAGGATGTCGTAATTACAGTTATTTGAAGTTCTTCTTGCTCTGATGCCGTGTTGATAAAGTTCATTACCGGCGGATACTTTTCTACAGGCAGAAAATGAAGGACGACCAGTTTCTTTTTCCGAATTATCATACGTGACAAAAAGCTTCAAATAAAACACCCAATAAATTAAGCTTGAGCAACACCACTTTGAAAAATAGCCTCAATACGGTCAATTTGTTTATCGTATAAGTTATCATATGCATACGCCCGTCTCTTCGACTGTAATGCATCCGAATTCAGATGGTTCAAATTCGAAATAACAAAACGAAAGATTTCAGGGAGGCTTTTATTGGAGTCGCGCTCCGGACTCATATATACCAAATCCTGTGTTTCATGAAATGCCGTAATATTGTTAGACACGATTGGTTTCCCCGTGGAAAGAAATTCCATTACCTTATGATAATTGGTTCCTTTACTCTGATCTTTTTGAATATCATAACAAATCAGAAACAGATCCATTTCGTTATACCCTTCCACAAGGGTTTCAGTAGAAACAGCACCATGCAGTTTTACATTTTTCAATTCATGTAGCTGCTGTATGAAAGCGCGCGTATCGGCATCTCCATTGCCACTGATATTTGATTTTTTGGAATCATAGACCCCCCAAAAATGAAAAGCAATCGCAGGAAAGTCCTTAATAAAGCGTAAGAGTGTACTTCTGTCAATATCCTGCCGGGTTAAATTTCCGGAAAAACCCACATGTAACTGCCTATGAACCGTATTACTTATGGGCAGTTTGAAAAAATGATCAGAAACACCATGACTGATTAAATACCGCGGTATACTTAAGTGCGCATACTTGTTCAAAATTTCCTTTGTAACCGAAATAATGACATCCGAATGTTCTGCAGCATCAATTGCATTTGTTGTTAAAGGCTCATCAACCGGATGAAAAACACGCATTTTCGTTTTTGAAAAGAACTTTAGTGGATACAGATTTCCAATATCAAAAGACCATACAATATCAACGGGCTCATGAATTAATTGTAAAATTTTTTTAACATGCCGCTGCATCAAAAAACGATATAGGAAGGGACTATGAAAATAAATCAGATTTGAAAATCCGGGGCTATGGTGTATTACCTTTAAATGCTCAAACCCATTCACTGCTTCTGTTCTTATTTGAGTTTTCGGAAAATTCTTATTGTATTCAGGTGGATTTAGAAAATAAACCCGATTCCCTCTTTTGGCAAGTGAACAGGCATAATGATGTTTGGATAAAAACATAGTTCCCCACAACTGTGGCGATAAAATCAAAATGGTTTTATTGCGGAGTTCCACCGGTTCAATTAATGCGCCTTAAAATAATTTTTCAACTTTTCCGCTACATATGCGATCATTGGTTCGGTTAACTCAGGATAAATCGGAAGTGAAAGGATTTTCGACTGATATGCAGTTGCAACCGGAAAATGATCAGGCTTGTATTCCAGATACTGATAACATTTAAGGTTTGGAAGTGCGGTTGGATAATGAACCGCCGTTTCAATTCCATTTTCTTTCAGATACGACATTAATTCGTCCCGTTGATGGGTACGAATGACATACAAGTGAAAGGTATGAACCGAATCTTCTCTAACCCCGGGCAATGTGATTTGAGGAATCTCACTCAAATACTGGTCATACAGTTTTGCATTCCGTATTCGGCAGTCTGTCCATTTTTCTATGAAGGGCAATTTCGCTGATAAAATTGCAGCTTGCAAGCCATCCATCCTGCTATTGATTCCTTCAATTTCATGTTGATGCTTTTTCAATGCCCCATGATTGGCATACATCCGAAACCGTTGTGCCAACGCATCGTCATTTGTGATTATACAACCCGCATCTCCGTATGCGCCCAAATTTTTACCCGGATAAAAACTAAAAGAAGCTGCAATACCTGTTAAACCCGCTCTAACACCTTTATACGAGGAAAAATGTGATTGAGCACAATCCTCAATCAAATAGATCTTTCTACGATCACATATTTCTTTGATAGTTTGAAGATCGCACATCTGACCCTGTAAGTGCACAACAATAACGGCTTTGGTATGAGGAGTAATCGCCTCTTCCAATTTCGATTCATCCATTGAATAAAAATCGGGATGTATATCTACAAATACAGGTCTGGCACCGGTTTGACTGATGGTTTCACTACTTGATATCCAACTGTTTGCTACCGTAATTACTTCATCTCCGGCACCAATTCCCAGCTGTTTCATGATGATGTA
>CANGQQ010000155.1 GCA_947456025.1 Chitinophagaceae bacterium
TATCGGGGTCTTGACAGAGGTACTGATGCTCTAATTCGGGCTGCTTCGGGAGAATACAAGGCCCCCGAAGGTTATCAGAAGAAAGGTAAAAAGAAAAAAGGAGGGAATCTGATTGTGGCGCTCCTGGTATTTATTCTCATCATTTTCATTTTATCTAAAATCAATCATCGAGGTGGCGGCGGTATGATGAGCAGGAGAGGATACCGAAGGTGGAACGATACACCACCTGTTTGGTGGTTCCCTTCAGGTGGAGGCAGCAGCGGATGGGGTGGAGGAAGTTCCGGCGGCGGCGGTTTCGGAGGATTCGGAGGAGGAAGTTTCGGCGGCGGCGGAGCCGGTGGAGATTGGTAAAAAGAAATTAAAAAAGGGTCGAATTTCGACCCTTTTTTAATGCAATCTGCTCAATTCAATTTTTGTTTGATGTAATTGATTTGAAGATCCCATTCACCGGTGTTAGGATTTGTTTTTTTGATGGTTTCTTTCTTCCCAATAATGAGTTTAAAAAAGTTGTCAAAAACAGGGTTGAGACCATAGCGTTCAGGAATGGCATTTCTAAATTCCACCATCGCATCAATCCCTTCTTTTACGTCTTCTGTTTGAGATGTATTTCCAATCAAAGTAGCGAATGCGAAAGTGATATTGAGCTTTTCTTGGCCCAATGGCATTTTTTTATACAAATTACATACGGTTTTAAAGTTGTTTTCGTCTCCATTTAAAATCATTTGTTGAGCTACAACCTCTAATAACCGACCTTTAATTTTTTCACGGGACATTTTCACGGCAATATTATAGGCTCCTTCGGGATCTAATTGTTCATAGGCATTTAAGGCTTCCCCGCTCACGGTATAGGAGGAGTCGTTAATTGATTGAAGCAATAGATTCTGATGTTTTTTCGATTTTAATTTTCCGATAAGTTCAATTGCTTTTGCTTTGGGCAATTTATGCGGATCGTTTTTCGCAATGCCGACAATCTGTTCAATTGTTTGATTCAGAACTTCCTCATTTTTTAGATTTAGTAAGGTCAATGCCATTATTCGCAATTCATAGTGAGGATCATTCAGGGCTTCTTTTAAAAAAGAAATGGTTCTTGCTTGTGGCTGATGTTTTGCTATGTGTTCGATTGCTTCTCTTCGGTCAAGATAAAGTTTGGCATATTTATACTGGTGAATGTAGTTTTCGATGGTTTTGTTTTCTTTTTTTGTGCAGAGTAACATTTTGTCTCCGTCAAAATTTATAAGGTCGGGTTTCGTTTCTGCAGCAAAAAAGAATGAATCTGTTGCGTTTTTGATCCATATCTCGTGCCGTTTTTTTGTAGCACCATGGTAAATATCAATCGATACCGGTAATGTAAATACGTTTGCTTTTTGTGTTTGTGTTACAAGAACCTTCACTTGTTTCTTCTCTTCAGCGTAACTGTAAACAATATCCATTGAAGGATGACCTGAACCAAAATACCATTGATTAAAAAACCAGTTCAAATCTTTTCCTGTAATCTCTTCAAAAGCCAGACGAAGCTGATGTGCTTCTGCTGATTTAAATTGATTCGTTGAGAGGTAGCGTTGCAGTGATTTGAAAAAGGCACTGTCTCCAACATAATTTCTTAGCATGTGAAGGATTCGACCTCCTTTTCCATAGCTCACTGCGTCAAACAGATCTTCTTTGTTTTCATAATAAAAACGAACGAGGTGTTTTTGTTCACTCCCGCTTTCCAAATAGGCCTGAAGGGACTTGAAATGTGTGGCATCTGCTTCATCTCTTCCGTATTTATATTCATCCCACAGGTATTCACTGTAATTGGCAAAAGATTCGTTAAGTGTTAGATTGCTCCAGCTTTCAGTTGTTACATAATCTCCAAACCATTGATGGAAGAGTTCATGAGCAATGGTACCTTCCCAATTGTTTCCATCGGTTAATTCCCTGGCATCCTGCTGGGCGCCTTCCTGATGGATGGTTGCGGTTGTGTTTTCCATTGCACCGCTTACAAAATCACGACAAACAATTTGACTGTATTTGTTCCAGGGGTAGGGCGTTCCGGTGATTTTGGAAAAAAAAGTCATCATTTCGGGCGTGTTCCCGAAAATTTTACGTGCAACCGATGCATATTCTTGTTCTACATAGTAGTTTACCTCTTTATCTCTCCATTTATCTTTTACAACCGAAAATTCACCGGCACCAATGAAAAACAAATAAGGAGCATGAGGGAGATCCATTTTCCAGTAATCTGTTCGGGTACCGTCAGTATGTACCTTACTCGATACCAGTTTTCCATTACTGAGCGAGGTCCATTTTGAGGGCACTTTTATATAAAACTCTTGTGTGCTTTTTTGGTTGGGTTTGTCAATCGTTGGACACCAAACACTCGTGGCTTCTGTTTCTCCCTGCGTCCATATTTGAGTAGGTTTTGTAGTGTCTGTTTTAGTTGGATTGATAAAGTAAAGTCCTTTAGCCTCTTTGATTGCGCTGCTGCCTTTGGATTTTAGCTCATTCGGCAAGGCGGTGTAATCAACATACACAATTAGTTTTTCATCTTTTGAATAAGTGCGGTCCAGCTTGATATACAATAAGAGCCCGTCATATTGATAATCGGCCTTTTTCTGGATCGACCCACTGACGATGGAAAGTTCATGTATAATCATTCCTTTTGCATCCAGCACTAGTTGGTTGTTAGAGTAAAAGTGAGGCTTTAACGTGAGCCAAACTTTTCCATGCATTTTTGATTCAGGAATGTTAAATTCGACCATGAGTTTTGTGTGTATCAGGTTGAATGCTTTTTCGGGTGTTGACCGGTAGGTTAAGTTGCTTTGGTTTTGCGCGTTTAGCCGATTGGGGACAAAATTGAAGAAACTTAATAGCGATAGGGAAATAAGAAGAAAGTAGCGATTCATTTTTTCTGATTTCCTGTAAAGATAAAAGTCTCAAATGCACATTGGGCAGAAATTGATAAATGGTTTATAGATCGGATGAATAAAAAAATTAGTTTTGTTACCATGCACAGCAATAATTTGATGTCTAAGTTGGCGATCCTTTTACTCTTCTTCTTTTGCTCGAATGAGAACTTATCGGGACAACAAACTCATTTTCTCTATTTGCAATCCGATAATTTTCAGCCTTTTTACATGAAGTACAACAATCAGGTGTTCAGTTCATCTCCAACGGGCTATCTGATTTTGGGAAAGCTTTCGGTTCCAAGTTTGCAAATTGAAATGGGTTTGCCACAAAGCAATCAAACCGAATGGACTTTTCAGCTACAACTTGAATCCAATGATAAAGGCTTTTTGTTCAAAAACTTTGGTGAGAAAGGGTGGGGGTTGTATGAGTTGCAGAAATCGACAATTCACTATGCACTACAAAATGTTGATCGATTAAATGGGCCGTCGGGAGAAATTGCAGTTCCTTCAAATGGCAATGGGGCTTTTGGAAATATGCTGGCATGGGTCACAAAAGATTCAACTGTTACTCGGGTAAATAAAAACATTCCTGTAACTGCAGTGTCGGGTAAATCACAAACTGAAACGCAAAAGATTCCGGCGGTCGTTGATACGCCTGTCGTTGTTCAGCCGCAACAGGTTGTTGACACCGTCCTGGTGACGAAGGATAAGCAGTCAGTCGTTGTTAAGTCAGACATCCATTTGATTTCTCGTACAGAAAGTAGCGAGGGAATTGATTATCGTTTTGAAATTCAAGACAATCTTCAAAGGGATACAATTCGGGTCTATATTGAAAAGACAGTAACAGCCAACGATACAGTACAAGTTTCGAACTCCAATTTGTCCACTCAGGTTGTTGACACCATCTTGCAATCTCAACCTGTTCCGGAATCCCCGATTACAGTAAAGGATGGACCGAACACAATAACCGAGAATTCTCCCAATGAAGTTAAAAATCCTTCGAGTCCTGTCGCTGCATCAGTACCCAATACCAATTGTAAATCCTATGCAACGGATGATGTTTTTCTAAAGCTTCGGAAAAAAATGGCAGGGTGCAAAAGTGAGGAGTCGATGATTAATGAGGCAAAGAAAGTGTTTCGTTCGAAGTGTTTTACGACAGCGCAAATCAGAAATCTGGGGGTTTTATTTCTGACAGATGAATGGCGCTATCGGTTTTATGACGCATCAATGTTATTCATTGCAGATTTTTCAAATTTTAAGACCTTGGAGGATACGATTTCAGACGACCAATACAAAAAAAGATTCGAGGCTTTACTTCCGAATAAATAAGAATGCCCAGATATTTCATAGAAGTCGCATACAATGGAGGTTCCTTCAGTGGTTTTCAAATCCAGGAGAATGCACAAACCATTCAATCCGAAATTGAGAAAGCCTTTTTGATTTTGTTTCGTATCCCTGTACAGTTAACCGGTTCATCACGTACCGATGCGGGAGTACATGCCAGGCAAAATTATTTTCATTTTGACTGGCATGAGACCTTTATACAGCGTAAGCTATACAACCTTAATGCCCTCCTGCCTGAAGCCATCGTGATCAAACGAATTGTGGAAGTTCCCGGCGATGCACATTGTCGTTTTCATGCCACAGCCAGAGAGTATCGTTATTACATTACTACGTTCAAGGACCCGTTCTTAGTAGATCGGTCCTGGTATTTCCCTTATCAATTAAATGCGGGAGCATTGAACAAGATGGCTGCCTTCATTAAAGAGCAAAATGAGTTTAAGGTGTTTTCCAAGCGTAATTCACAAGTGAAAACCTATAATTGTATCATATACGAAAGCCGATGGGAGCATACAACGCACATGCACATCTATCATGTAAAA
>CANGQQ010000156.1 GCA_947456025.1 Chitinophagaceae bacterium
TATGTCGTTAGGGGATTATTTTTAGAATCTGCAAGCTGTTATGCCTACACTATAGGTTAGACCGCTCATTTGGAACAGGTTCATTTTTGGGGGATCATCCGATTGAAACGCCAATCAACCGTCCAATGCCGAAGGTGATGGCTGCCGCAATAAGACCAAACAGTACTTGCCTCATCCCGGAGAACCAGATGCTTTTGCCTGTAAACAATGTGATTGCGGAACCTATGATAAACAGTCCGGTTGCACTCACCAAAACACTGATCATAATCGCTTGCAAACCGGTTGTGAACATAAACGGCAGAACAGGAAGTATAGCGCCGATGGCAAACAGAAAAAACGAATACAGTGCCGCTTCCATTGCAGAGCCTTTCAACTCATCGGTGTTGATACCCAATTCCTCCCGTACCAATGTTTCATGTGCATGTTCCGGATTTTTCATCAAATCTGCAGCCATTTGCCGGGCCATACCGGCTTCAATTCCTTTGGACTGATAAATCAGTTCCAGTTCCTTCAACTCATTTTCCGGATTTGTTTCCAGTTCTTCTTTTTCCAACTGAATTTGATTCTCATACAATTCCTGTGAACTTTTTACCGAGATCCATTCTCCGAGGGCCATGGATAAGGCGCCAGCCAGCAATCCGGCAAGACCGGCCAGAAGCACCCCATCTTGTCCTGAAGTAGCACCTGCCACACCCATGACCAGGCTGAAATTAGAAACCAAGCCATCGTTTCCCCCCAAAACAGCGGCTCTAAGGGCGTTTCCGCCAACCGAACGGTGCCTGTGTTCAAATCGGGCGATGCTGCTGCCTCCGGCTTTTGATTGCTCCAAAAGGCCCCGCAATATGGTAACATGATTTGTTTCGCTTCCTGTAACCGGCAGATTCAATTCCTTTTTGGAACGCAAAATGGAATTGGAAAGGGTTTTTTCTGTATCCATCAACACACCCAGCACATAATCGTAACCGAAAAGTTTGCCAATAAAATTCAGCGATTTTGCACGAAAGGAAGGTTTGGGTAAGGTTGCGATTGCATCAACTGATTTTTTCAAAAAGGCGTTTGCATGCGACATTTCGATTTCGCTCATCTGTCGGAAGATATCCGCTATAACAGGGTTGTCTTCTTTTGCTGCAAGTTTACTGTATAAGTAGGAGGCATCGACTTCTGTTTGCAGATTTTGGAGCTTTTTCATCACGTAATGTTTTTTTAGTCCATCGGCTTCACCAGCGTTGATTCAAATTCTTCAAATAAATGGAATTGACATACTGGTGTTTTCACAACCGGATAAACTCTATACAAATGCATCTAGCAATAAGAGGCTCACTTATTGAAGTGCATTCATATGATTTCGGATGAAAGTTAAAAGACTTGAGGGATGCAGGATATGATTTCCGTCATCCTCAAACAGGATCGATTTTACAAACGTTTCAACGTCCTGTGTGCATACAACAAAAAAAGCCCTCCGGTAAGGAGGGCTTTGTATTACTCATTTCATCGGTCAATGGAACCCAGCACTTTTTTCATGAAGGCATTGGCTGCATCTTTTTCAGGAACACCATCTTTGATCATCTGATGGACTTCCAGAGCTCCACACATATTGGAGATCAACTCACCAATGAGATCGACTTCCTCAGGCTTGAGCGAAGAGGCCTCTGCTGTATGTTCCAGTACACGTATAGCGGTTTCAATCTCTTCTGCCGAAGCGGTTCTTTGAATTTGTCTAATGACCGGTAATTTCATGCGTCAATTGTTTGATTACGTCTTCTTTATTGGTTTGAACCTGTGTTAAAAGCTGTCCGTCTTTAAAAGACGCAAAGGTGGGCAGATTATTTACCTGTGCCAATTTGCGTGACTCCGGAAATTTTTCTGCATCCACGATGAAGAACGACAATGCTTCCTGTTCGGCAGACATTCTTTTGAATTTGGGCTTGATCAATCTGCAATTGCCACACCATCCGGCAGAATACATCACGACTGCATTGGGATGTGTTTGCAACTGCTCTTTTAAATTGTCTTCAGTTAATTCTACCAACATATTTTGGATTGTACGTTTCGGATGATGAACAATTATTGCTTTGCCAGATAGTTGGCTACGCTTTCAGTGGATTCTGTTATAGCTTCTTCGCCTTCTTCCCAGTTAGCCGGACAAACTTCTCCGAATTTTTCAACGTGTAATTGGGCGTCAATGATTCGGATGTATTCATCAATGTTGCGACCTAAGGGAAGATCGTTGATGGATTCATGACGAACAATTCCGTCTTTGTCAATCAGGAATGTGCCACGATAGGCGAGGGGGATTCCTGCGAAAGACCAGGTTTGTGTTTCTGCGTTGAATTGGTAAGTGCCACCTAAAACGCCGTAATTGAGCGAAATCGTTTTGGCCGTATCCGCAACCAGTGTGTAAGTTACTCCTTCGATACCACCCTGATCTTTAGGGGTATTGAGCCAGGCCAAATGTGAATTTTCTGTATCGGTAGAACAGCCCACTACGATCGTGTCTCTTTTTTCAAACTCAGCAATTTTTTCCTGAAATGCATGGATTTCAGTCGGACAAACAAATGTGAAGTCTTTCGGATAAAAGAAGAATAACACATTCTTTTTTCCCAAATACTGATCCAGGCTGAAGTCTTCAATCATTTCATCACCGTTGATAACGGCTCTGGATGTAAAATGCGGCGCTTTTTTCCCAACTAATGTCATAAATTTTAATTTTTCAGTTTGCAAATTTAGGATGGAACTCCTAATGCTGTTCAGATTTTTGATGATAACACGCGAAATAATATTTTGTTCATCAACCGGGTTCATTTGATATAGGGGCATAAAAAAAGAGGATGATTTCTCATCCTCTTCTATAAATTCAGCTGCAATTAATATTTGATGATTCTGAAGTTATAATGTTGCTGGTTGGATGTCAATTGAATAAAGTACAAGCCACCCGATTTATTGGTAAGGATTCGTCCAATCGTTTGCTCCAGTCCGGTAAGCGTATTTTGCAATTTCGCAATCGTGCTGCCGGAAGCATCGGTGATCATACAATCCAATACCTGATCGTTTTGGATGTTCCGGATGTCAAATTTCAGGACACCATGCGTTGGATTGGGGTAAATGGAATACGTCGTAACCGGATTTTCACTCAACAACGGATCTTGCTGATTCATTCTGAATGTAGGCGCCGGATTGATTCTTGTATCAACACTTGAAGGGGCCGTGTAGCTAACATTTACCCAGGCTTTTTGTGCCGAAACGGTAGAGGACGTGTTGTTGATTTTAATGGTGTACCATCCGGTGGCTGTTGGGGTATAGTTTAAACTGAGCGGTGCCGTATTGGAAGATGTTCCTGTAATACTTGCAACTACACCGCCACTAACGTTGTAGATCGTTATTTTTTGACTTCTGCCATTGATTTCGGGGTACAATACAGTTGTGATGGGTTTGCCCGTAGCAGCATAAATTCGACCTACAGTACGAAGTGCTGTGGAGTTAGCCGGTAAACGACCACCTTGTTTTAATGATTTTGCATGACTGTCACCCAAATCATCGGCCATTTCCCATTCCTGTGTTGTTTGTGTGTTTCTGGATGGATTGTAAGTTCCGAGAAAGGCAAACATCTGTTCTAATGAAGTGAAATTAAACCCTTCAGGTGCAGGTGCCCATATTGAATAGCCGTGACCCCTTACTCCGGGTATAGTATGTCCAACAGGAGCCGTTTTGATGAGAACTCGTCCATCGTCGTAAACGCGGGTGGGTGTTAAGCCATGTGCTCCGGAATAATCATACAGATCGATGTTTCTCCAAAAAGGGTTTGTAACGGTGATCCATACTTCTTCGTCCTGTACATTGTCCGAAACAGTGGCAAACTTGTCGGTAATACCAATGATGGCTCTGCCGGATCTTTCAATGACCAGATGGTCTCCTGCAGAACCTTTTTGATAAAAGGGTGCTTGTGTTCCGGTTAAGGCAGTTGGAACAGCATAGTCTCCTTCTTTGAAACCGAGTTTCTGATGCGCTTGAATGATGTTTTGAACATCCGGACGTATTGGAAGATCGGTAATGCTTGTAGGTAAGTGGGAATAG
This sequence comes from Chitinophagaceae bacterium, assembly GCA_947456025.1. Taxonomy (GTDB): domain Bacteria; phylum Bacteroidota; class Bacteroidia; order Chitinophagales; family Chitinophagaceae; genus Lacibacter. The sequence continues at coordinate 4,072 of CANGQQ010000156.1, forward strand.
CGTTTGCCGGTTGTTCCAACATCAAAAAGATCTTCGAAGAACACGCATGGATTTCCGTCCATAGCAAATGTAGTAGCATACGCTGCAAAGAATCGCGGTTCTCTCGGATCGATATGTTGTCCATTGCCACCCAATTCTTGTCCGGTATTCCAACCCGTGGCATCACCCAACGGTTTCAAATAGTCGCCATTAGCATTTAAAAAAGGGCGGTAGGTATCATGACTGTTCACAAATGGTAACGTGCGATGTACTCTTTGGGTTGCATAATCAAAATAGCGTTTCGATTGTTGTTCGCCGGGCAGATTTTGCATGTTGTAATTACCCATGCCTAAAACCATGCTATACAATCCACCGGAGTTGCTGTAGCCTCTCAAGCTGAAATCGAATGTGCCGGTATGTTCCTCTGTTCCGCTTCTTACAGCAGTAACATAATTGTCGAGATCGTTCTTGCTGCCAATCCATTCGCCGATGCAAAGCATATTTTCACCGCCTTTTGCAAAGGCAGGTAACACATATTTCGTGTTGTAGATCAAATCTTCCTGTACACTGATGGGGAAGTGTTTTACGGCATCCCATCTCCAGCCGTCAACTCCGGTTTGTTTTTTCAGCCACA
>CANGQQ010000157.1 GCA_947456025.1 Chitinophagaceae bacterium
GTTGTTCTAAAAACTGCTGCATGCATGTGAATGCAATTTTACTGCTGTGCAAAGCCATACTCATACCATTGCCACATAGTGGCGTGATCATGCCAGCCGCATCGCCCAGCATCAGCATATGTTGCTCCACCTGTGTTTTATGCTGAAAACTGATTTGTGAAATGGTCACCGGACTGCTGTATAAAAATCGTGCATTAACAAATAATTTCTGCAGATGTGGATTCCTGTACAATACGGCCTCCTGCATTTTTTCAATGCTGTTGTGGTGCTTGCTAAGATTAGCAGCAGTGGTTAAGTAACACATGCAATACCGGTTATCTTCTATTTTCGAAATACCGCAATAGCCGTTTTCAAAATTGTGTAGTGCAATCACATCGTCAGGATGCGAGGTTTCAATGTGATATTTTACGCCGATATAATTATTGAGTTTCGAAGGTTTATGTTGAACAAAAGAACGATTCCATTTAATATCCAGATTACTTCGTTTGCCAAATGCTCCTGCAATCAGTTTGCTGGTAATGTTTTTCCCTTCTGCCTGAATCTGAAACAAATCTCCTTTAAATTCTACATTGCTTACTTTGTGATTTTCCAATAACACAACTCCTGCATTTTTTGCCAGTTGCGCCAGCTCGTTATCCAGTTTATACCGACTGATGCCAAAGCCACCTAGTCCCAATTGCGTTTCAAATAATTTTCCATTTGGTGCAGTCAACTGAAGACGCTTAATCATAGGAAGTTGCATTGTAGAAAACGGTACACCTAGCTCTTCCAGAAAATCCCAACTCTCAAAGCTGATGTATTCGCCGCATACACGATGAAACGGATACTGTTCTTTTTCAAGTAATACGGTTTGATAACCGGCTCTTGCTGCCTGAATAGACAAGGTCAGACCTGCAAGTCCGCCTCCTATAATAGCGATATCAAATGTTTGTTGATTCATGTTTGTAAACAAGCAGCCAGCGAAAGGCCCATTTCCATTGTAATGTAATAAGTCCCGGCTGTAGCTCTTTCTGCAGGGTCATTAATTCATCTTTACGAAATCCGCGCAGCACACTCACGGGCGCATCATTTCTCACCAGATATGATTTTGAAAACCAACTCGTCAACCAACGTATGGAATAATAGGCAAGTGGATGGCGATGTAAATCATTCACAAAAAAACCCAGCGTTGTATGATCCTTCATCCATTGCCATTGTTGTTTTAGTTCTTCGTTATTGAAATGATGACAAAACAAAGAGGAAAAAACAATATGGGGCTTTGATGCAAATTCGGCTTTTTTATAGTCGGAGCAGATAAAGTTAATACCTGAGTTTTTTTTACGACTTTCGGCATAGGCAATACAATGGGGATTCAGATCAATGCCCATGTAATGAGCGGAGATTCCTTTTAGATCCAGATATTTTTTTATCACCCGCAGATTATCCCCGCCTCCGCAACCAATTTCACAAATTTGTAAAGGACTATTGAGTGGAGCGGTTGAACGAAGTAAGCAATCGATACCCGCAAGTGTAATCCGATGACCTCCAAGCCAGGTGTTAATGAAATCAAGTTCCAGCATATTCAGGCGAATGTCTTCAAACGAAAGATGATCTTCGTCTAACAATTCTTTTTGTTCTGAACGATGTGAGAACTTACTCATAGATTGCTGTAAAAGTTTCCATGGTTAAACCGGGACCAAATGCTGCTGCAAAAACGGGTCCGCTTGTCTGCTGTTGCATCAACTCTTTCAGCACAAATAAAAGAGTAGGCGATGACATATTGCCGTACTCGCGCAATACTTTATAGCTTGCCTCTAAATTGTCCGGCATTAATCCCAGGCTTTTTTGAATGGCCTCTATAATTCTTTTACCACCGGGATGAATGCACCATTGTTTTATCTCTTCTTTGCGAATATCGGCTTGTAGCAAAGCACGCTGTACGAGTTGTTCAAAATCTTCTTCAATCAATTCCGGAACATAGCCGCTGAGTGTCATGAGAAATCCGGTTGAGGAAAGCTCCCAGGCCATATCCTGTTTTCCTTTCGGAACCACTTCGCTGTAAAACCCTTTTAGATGCAAGCCCTTGAGATGAAAACTATCATGGGTAACCAGAGCCGCTGCACTTCCATCACCAAATAAAAGAGTGGAAGCAATATTGTCGGGCGTAGCTTCCTTTTGAAAATGCAGGGTACATAGTTCAGTACACACTATCATCACACGTGCCGCAGTATCTGTTTTACAAATAGCATCGGCCAATTTCAAAGCATGAATTGCGGCATAACAGCCCATAAAGTTGAGTGAAGTCCGGAAAATATGCATAGGTAAATCCAATAGTTCCATCAACTGTAAGTCCAGTCCGGGTGCACTCATGCCGGTACAACTTACGGTTATAAGGTGCGTGATTTCTTGTGTATGCATCACTCCTTCCACACAATTACGAATCGCATGTACAGAAAGAGGCGCAGCATGTTGCCGGTACCATTTCATGCGGAGTTCCAGCGAAGGGAAAGGATTTAAGTTTTTATCATGCGGATAAAATTCCCAATCCTGCATCGACTGACTGTAATCAGGTATGGGGGAATAACGTGAGGCAATACCACTGACGTTATAAAGAAACTTCAATTTGCGGTTTTCCACAGTATCCATTGCATAGGCCTGCTGCATGAACTGCAGGATGTCTGTCTGATTGTGTTTGTGTGCAGGAACGGCAGTCCCTAGTGCTATGATTTTACTCAAAATGATTTAGTATTAAAACAGTCAAAAATCCTAAGTTGGTACAAGCGCTTGCCAATACATTCATACGCATAGTATGTTTAAAATCAGCAGCCCCGATATCTTTCCACACCCTGGATGCCCACCACAGGAAATAAGTCAGTATAGGAAGAAAGAAGAAACTCAAAACAAAAAATTGCATAAACTGCAAAGAGGATAAAAAGGTGTAACCCAGAAAGAGCATGGCCATACTGTAAACAACTGCACAAAATATAAAAGTGCCTTTGTAGCCTAACAGATAACTAAGGGTATGCACGCCGTCGGCCTTATCGGTTTGGTGCTGGTAGATTTGTGTGAGCGGATAAAAACCTCCGATGAGCAATGAAGCTGCCATCATACCACTCAAAGGAATGCTGGTGCGTAAAGCTTCACTACATCCATGATAAACCAGCCAAAAAGTACAGGCACCCTGGAAGAGAAGTACGGTTAAGAATCCGACAATCGGATATTTTTTTAATCGGATCCCCCGATAGCTGTAAGCCCTGGAAGCTAGTATATAGAGAAGTAACCCGAATGAAAAATAGATACTTACAAACAGCGAAGCAGCAAGTGCCGTCAGGTCCATTAATAAAGTAATAACAAACAACTGTCGTGTAGGCTGCATTGGATTTTCAACACCTCCGATGGGCGTTTCGTCCCGATCCATATAGCTGTTGTAGCCGTTACTGGCAGGATACACCAGCAGGTGCAGTATTATAAAAACAAGCACGGCTCTTGTCCAGTTGATGTGTATGAGTTGTGAAAGCGCAAACAAATACACCGGCATCAGAAAAAAAGAGAAATGGATGCGCAGTAACTGCACGGTGCTTTTTTGAATCATAGAGCAATTTAAGAAATTGAAAGCAAAGCCATGATGAACAAATGTTCAGAAATCACTTTACTAATTCTTTTCTTAATCGGCCGAGATGCTGTGGCGTTATGCCCAGAAATGATGCAGTGTTTTGAAGCGGTACGCCTGGGAGAATCTCCGGATTTTCTTTTAGCATTTTTTCATATCGTTCGTAACCCGACTGCGACTGAAGCATCACAATGCTCTTTTCCATCGCCGTGGTTTGTGTCCGCACGAACCACTTTATTGAATGTTATTTTCTTTAAACAATATTATTCTAAAAAATAATCTGTAGCCTCGACAGGAATCTTTATTGCGTGATAGAACGTTATAAATGGTTATATTAAGTTATGCGAATGTTCTGAAAATCAATTCGTTAACGATATTATGTGATTTTTGCTACGCTTCTCGTTACAAAAAAGTGTAACCCAAAGTGTAACCAAAAATTCGATATATGTCAAAAGTAAATTTCTATCTGAAGGGAGTCCCCACCGATCCTGTTCTTTCCGAATTAAAAAAGGCGAAAGACAAATCTTACAATGAAGAAATTAACAAGCAGCGACCAATCATAATGTCGGTTGCTTATTATGGTAGGCGTGAAATTTTCAGTACCGGTAAATTCATTTCCATCAAGCACTGGGATAAGGCCACCCAGAGAATTAAAAATCTGTTTGATACTCCAGAGAGTTCTTTGGCGGACAGAGAATGGCTTGATGCCAAAAGGACGGAGGTTGAGAATTGCCTCAATAAGGGGCTATCTGAAGATCGTGTGGTGACAAAATCCGAATTGTATAAACTGATTCGTGGTAATGTAAAAGCCTTAGCCGAAAAACCGAAACTGGATAGTATGCTTAAAGAGTTTCTTGAAGAGCATAAAACGAGTGATGGCCATAGTCTTAAAGAAAATACCAAAAAAAAGTATAAATCCTTGATTACTCATATAAAGTCATTTCAAGAGTGCGATGATTTTTTGTCGCATACCTACACGGAAAAATGGGTTGAAGAATTTAGGAAATATTTACTGGATAAGGGGTTAAATGACAA
>CANGQQ010000158.1 GCA_947456025.1 Chitinophagaceae bacterium
CTCATTGTTTGGGATATTGATCGCGTACAAATGTTACGTCTGTCCGAAGAACTTACCGGTAAAGGATATGAAGTTCACATTTATCAGGTTGACCTCTCTAACGCAAGCGCCATCATAGAAGCCGCTCAAACCGTAAAGCAACATTTCGGAACGGTCGACCTTTTGTTCAACAATGCCGGCATCATTGTAGGCAAACCGTTTGAAGCACATACGCATACCGACATCGATAAAACGATGCGCGTGAATGCGGATGCGCTGATGCATGTAGCCCTTGAATTTGTACCGGGCATGATCGCCGCGGGAAGCGGACATATTGTGAACATCGCTTCTGCAGCGGGCATGACGGCCAACCCCAGAATGTCGGTTTACGTTGCCAGCAAATGGGCCGCCATCGGATGGAGTGAAAGTTTGCGTCTCGAACTGGAGGCTATCTCCAAAAATTTAAGAGTTACAACGGTAACGCCTTTCTACATCAAAACCGGTATGTTTGAAGGCGTTCAATCGCCCATACTTCCAATTCTGGACCCTCAGGTAGCGGCCCGAAAAATCATACGGGGCGTAAAGCAAAACAAATTGTATGTGCGTATGCCGCGCCTGGTTTATGCCTTACCCTTTTTAAAAGGCATCTTGCCGCAACGATGGCTGGATATGGTGATGGGAAAATGGTTTGGTATTTACAAGAGTATGGATCAGTTTAAGGGACGGGCGTCTTAAGCAAGGATTGAAACGAAAAAAGCAAGGGATGGCCCTTGCTTTTTGAAATGTATTGGAATGGCTTACTCTGCTTCGGCCACAACTTCCTGTACTTCCGGAATCATGCGCTTCATCATGCCTTCAATGCCCGCTTTTAACGTAATCATCGAAGAAGGGCATCCGCTGCAACTTCCCTGTAACATCAGATTCACGCGTCCGTCTTTAAAGCTTTTGAATTGAATGGCACCGCCATCCATTTCCACCGCAGGTTTCACATAATTTTCGAGTATTTCCTGGATGCGCTTTATAATATCGCCTTCATCTCCGCTCAGCACCACTTCTTCTTTGGGTTGCTGTGGAATTTTGTCTTCATCGATAACCGACTTTCCTGCTTCGAGGTATTCCTTTAAAAAAGAACGGATGGCCGGAATCACTTCCTGCCAGTCGGTATCCGATGTGGCACGTGTAAGCGTCACAAAATTACTGGCAATGAAAACCGCTTTTACGAAGGGGAAGCCAAACAGCTCTTGTGCAAGCGGTGAAGCATCAGCGGCCGTTACTTCCGGGAAGTCGATGCTTTTTCCGGGGTACAACAACTTGTTGGCCACAAATTTCATGGTCTCCGGGTTGGGAGTCATTTCGGTATAAATGCTGATAACGGGATTTCCGGTTTGTATCATATCTGGTATTTTTTTGCATCCGGCAAGATGCAGTGCTGCAAAAATAACAAGATTCAAGCCTGTTTGTTGATGATCAGTCAACTTTATGGAAATTGTGCCTCTTTTGTCGCTCAGGCAAACGGGTTTCATTAAATTTGGAAACAAAAACACATCATATGCTCAATCCAAAAATTGAAAAAGCGCTCAATCAGCAAGTCATACTGGAAGCCGAGTCCTCACAAGCCTATCTGGCGATGGCCTCCTGGGCGGAAGTTCAGGGTTATGAAGGCATTGCGGCCTTTCTGTACCTGCACAGCGATGAAGAACGCATGCACATGCTTAAATTATTGAAATTCATCAACGAGCGTGGTGGTCATGGCATTGTACCCGCCTTAAAACAACCCGGATCCAAATTAAAGAGCGTGAAAGAGCTGTTTCAACAGGTGTTGGAACATGAAATACTGGTGAGCAATGAAATCAATAAACTGGTGGATATCTGCTTGAAAGAGAAAGATTACACGACGCATAATTTCCTCCAGTGGTATGTGAGTGAGCAGATCGAAGAAGAAGCATTGGCACGTAAAATTATGGACAAGCTCAAACTCATTGGCAACGATGCAAGCGGTCTGTACTTTTTTGACCGTGATATCGCAGGATTGAGTGCCGGCAAACAAGACGGTACAGATAAGGCGGCTTAGAAGCAATTCACTGCACGAAAAAGGCAAGAATACAATACCCGTCTTAAAGCGGCAACCATTTAACATTCATAACCATTCCAAATGAAACGAGAGTTGTTCAGCTGGCACAGTCCGGCCTTGAATAAAGAAATGCCTGTTGCCGTTTACGGTCATTATGGCTTTGCCTTATTGATGATTCCCACTGCGGCAGCCGATTTTTTGGAATACGAACGGTTTCAGCTTTTGGAAATCATGCGGCCCTGGATTGAAGCCGGCAAACTGAAAGTGTACAGTATCAACAGCATCAACACCGAAAGCTGGATGCATCCCGATATGGACGGGGCCCATAAGGCCATTCGCCACAATCAGTTCAATACCTACGTCTATAACGAAGTGGTGCCTTTCATCCATTCCAATGCCAGTCCGGAAACCCCCATCTACACCAGTGGCGCTTCGTTTGGAGCATTGCACAGCATGAACCTCTTTTTGAAGCGTCCCGACTTGCTGCAAGGCGTTTTAGCCCTCAGCGGCGTGTATGAATTGACCGAGTACACGAAGGGCTATTGGGACGAACAGGTTTATTTCAACAGTCCCATGCATTACATGCCCAATTTAGCGAACCATGATCTGCTGGAGGAAATCAGAAGAAGTCAGCACATCCATATTTTAACCGGCAGCGGCGCTTTTGAAGACCCTACCAGTAGTGGAAGGTTTGCCAAAATTTTATACGACAAAGGCATCCGTTACAATCTGGATGTTTGGGGATCGGAATGGCCGCACGACTGGAACACCTGGAAGGCCATGCTGCCGCATTATCTGGAACATAAATTATAATGGTTCGTGCAAACAATAAAAAAGGGGCGAATGCCCCTTTTTTTATTTAGAACTGTACCGGCTCTACACGAAACCCTTTGTTTCGAAGCAATGCAATCACACCTGAAGGTCCGGGCAGATGACCTGCGCCTACTGCAAAAAAAGCAGATTTATTGTGCATCACCTGTTCCATCACCGGAATCCAGTTGCGGTTGCGCTTGTTGAGCAACACCTCTTCATAGCCCGCCATTTCCGGTGAACTGCGAATGAAATCAAACATTTGATTCAGTTCCTGATGCGTGTATAATTGAAGCATCCGGTTGAAGTCGGCTAGTTGTTTGTCATACTGACGAACCCATTCCAACAGCCATTTTATTTCTTCCTGATCCGGAATGGAATCGAACACAGCGATCTGCGATTCCAGTGTTTCCAATCCGTTCACACTCTTCCCCTTTGTTTTTGCCATGTTAACAAAATACATCTCATACGATTCCGGCAGGCCACAAGGCAAAATTGTTTGATACAACAGGCTTTGCAACATCATTGGTTTGTACTGGTTGAACATCCGAATGGGAAATCCTGTTTTTGCTTTGAAAAACGAATCGGCCACAGGATAATCAGCGCCAAACAATTGTTCGAGCGTTTCACCTTGCGGCAATTTCATTAATTGCATCATCTTCGACTGCATGGAAGGATCATCCATATCCATTTCCAGATAAATTTCATCGGCACGGTTGAATTTGTTTCGAATGGTATCGGACATCAAAAAATCTTCTTTGCAAATGATGTGAATGGTTCCAAACAAATAAGACGGTTGCTGCAACCCATTACCGGTTATTTCCCATAATAAACTTTCTTTTTGATTTGTTTGTGCGCGCGATACAGTTGCTTGCAGGAACAGAAAGACCGTAAGCAGTGTTATCCATTTTTTCATACTTCTTATTTTATTGGTTTGTTATTTCTTCTTCCTTTAAATCATGGATCATCTCCTTCAATTTATCAATATGCCGGCCGTATAGTTTTCGAATATACCATTTGGTAAAATAGAATAGCGGGATGCAAAGCAATAAAGACAGGACCACAAAAGCTAAAGCAAGCAATGGAAAAACAACATACGCTTCTTGCGGAAGACCGGTTGGAGGATCATAAGAATAGCCGATCCAGAAGGAACAAAGAACGACAAGGGGTATAAGCACGATACCAGACCAAAGGTAAAAACGCAACAAACGCTCGAGTGATTTCAATTGTTGCTGTAAATTCGACCGAACTTCACAGGTGGAACATTCCATCCGATTCAACAAACGATACTTGATGCCGAAGTAAACCAGATAGGCGGCCTCTATTACCAATAACAACAACCATAACATTCCGGGCACAGCATGAACGTCTCGAAAAACCACATAAGCATACAACACAACCATCACGGCGAGTTCGATTTTTAAATTTCGCTTCATCTTTGCAATGGATGATCCGGACTGGCGTCGTAATATCCGGCGGACCTCCTCTCCGGAAACTTCTTTTCCCGAAGCCCCGGAATGATTCCAGATTTCTTTTAATGATTCAAGTTCCATACTCAAAATTTTTGGTCTGTTCTCTTAATTTCTCTTTAATCCGATTCATTTTCACACGCAACGCACCCGAACTGATGCCCATAATCGCTTCCATCTCATCGTAACTTTTGTCTTCGAGATACAGCATCACCAGTGCACGTTCGATTTCCGTAAGACGTGTTATTGCCTGATACAAAAACCGAAATTGTTCTTCCTGAACC
>CANGQQ010000159.1 GCA_947456025.1 Chitinophagaceae bacterium
AAAATAGGAGTTTTCGATGGCTATAACACTATGAAAAAAGTTAGCAAAGACCTGAATCTGCAGCTACACTTTCAATCCACTGCAATTTATCAAAAAGCCTACAATTTCCTGTTATACAACGAGCCGTTGATCTAAAAGTGCAGGGTGTATTTTCAGGGATTCGGTAGAAATACGTAACCTTATTGATGTTCGCTTAACTGATGGATCACTTTTTCCAGAAAGGCCTGTTCTTTAAAGGGTTTAAAGAGCACATCGTTCACTCCTTGTCGTTTGAGGTTTTCAATGTCTTCACTAAATCCCTGTGCTGTCATGATCAAAACGGGAGTTTTCAACTTCAGATCTTCCCGCATTTCACGCGTAGCTTCAAGTCCGTCCTTTTCCGGCATCTGAATGTCCATTAATACTAAATCGTATTTGTTGGCTTTTAGTTTATCCAGCGCTTCGTTTCCGTTTTCGGCTTCATCGTATTGCAAATGGTATTTGTCCAGGATGATACTAATCACCAGTCGGTTGAACTTATTGTCATCTACCAGTAAAAACCGTTTGTTGTGTAAAAGGCTCAACGCTTCTGCTTCGGTTGTTGCTGTATGATTGGTATAGGTAGCAAGTTCCAGGCTCATAGGTAACCGGATCGTTACATAGGTACCTTTATCTTTTTCACTTTCGATGTGGATGGTTCCACCCATGAGCTCGGTGAGTTTGCGGGTGATGGACAAGCCCAATCCGCTTCCGCCGTACCGCCGTGCAAAGCTTTCGTCCTCCTGTGTAAATTCATCGTACACTTTTTGCAACATATCGGGATTGATTCCGATTCCGGTATCATCACATTTGATTTCGATCACAACATCGTTGTCTTTTTCTTCCACAATGCACACGCTGATTTTGATGCCGCCGGTGTTGGTGAATTTTAATGCATTGCCAATGATGTTTACCAATATTTGTTTAACACGCAATTCATCCCCTTTAAAATAACGGTGGTTGTTGATTTTTTCATCGATGCTCAATTGAAAGTAGAGTCGTTTTTCTTCTGCTTTCTGACTCATCACACTGTAAATGGTTCGAATGGTTTCGGACAGGTGAAAGGAATGTAATTCCAGCTTGAGCTTGCCTTCATCAATTTTGGTCATTTCCAGCAGGTCGTTGATGATGCCCAGCAGGAATTGTGAGGAATCATTCAAAACATCCACCAGTTTGCGTTCACCGGGTTGTACACGTTTGGTCAATTGTTCACCAATACCAATGATGGCTTGCATGGGGGTACGCAATTCGTGTGTGATGTTGGCAAGAAACCGTTGTTTCGCCTTTGCCGATTCTTCTGCGGCCGTCAGTGCCTGACGAATACGTTCTTCATTTTCTTTTTCATGTGTAATGTCCAGAAACGAACCCACAATACGGGAGGGGGTACCATCGGCATGAAAGGCAACCGGGATGGCATGGTCTTCGATCCAGATGTATTGACCATTTCCTTTTTGCAAACGATAAGAGATTGAAATTTTCTCACCTGTTTCACAGAGTTGCTTCACGGCAGTAGTAATCCTTTCAACATCATCGGGGTGGGTGAGTGCTTCGTAGGGACGCCAATTTGCCGGCAGGGTTTCTTTGGAAACATTGAATATTTTATAAGTGGTATCCGAGTAATAATAATGATGCTTATCGAGATCCCATTCGTACACACCTGCTTCAATCCCTTCAATGGCGGCTTGCAATCGCTGCTCCGTTTCCATGATCTTAATCTCTGCCACTTTACGATGTGTGATATCAAAAAAGGAACCAACCACCAGCAACGGTTTCCCGTTTTCATCTTTTTTAATGGCGACTCCATGAATTGAAACCCAGATGGATTCTCCGTTTTTTCTCACAAATCGATAGATGGACTCCAGTAACGGCGTCTCTCCGTTGATGAATCGTGTAACTTCTTCAATCAGTTTGCTGCTATCTTCTGTATGGGTGTTTGGTATCCATTTTTGAAAACTATCGGGGACTTCCTCCTTTGTTTCAAAGCCCAGAATGCCAACCATATTATCCGAAACTTCTATATGATCAACCGCAACATCCCATTCCCAGGTTCCGGCACCGGAGGCATCTATCACCATTTTCAGTTTGCGTTCACTTTCCTGAAGCTGCTCCTCCGCCAGTTTTCGTTCGGTGATGTTTTCTTCAATGGCAAAATATTTAACCGCTTTTTTGTTTTCATCAAAGATGGGTTGGCATTTGATGTGGATCCAGTAAGGCTTCCCGCTTTTGCTGTAATTGAGGGTCTCCGTTTCAAAGGGTTCGTTGTTGGCAAACTTCTCTTTCATGAAGGCAACGGTTTCGGGGCTGGTGTTTTTCCCTTGCAGCAATTTTCCCGGTTTTTGCCCTATGACCTCTTCAAATGTATATTCCGTCAAATTTAAAAATGCCTGGTTCACCCACTCAATCTCCCGGTTTTCGTTGGTGATCAAAACCATGTTGTTGGTGGTTTCCAGTACTTGGGCCATTAATTTTAGTTCACTTTCCTGCTTTTTCTCTTTTGTTATATCATGTGCAATACAAATCAATCCTCCATCCGGAAGGGCCGTAAGAGAGATGTGCTGATTGACTTCTTTACCCTGCTTTGAAATGCCACGGGTTTCGCCACTCCAGAAACCGTTAGCACCTAAAAGAGGAAAAAGTTGTTGTTCGATCCTGTTGATTTCATCTTGTTCATAAATTTCTTTCCAGGAACGTCCGATCAGTTCTTCTTCTTTTTCATATCCAAACATGGCCACGTGTTTGGGGTTCAGGTAGGTGTAATAGCCTTCCGCATTCAGCAACGCAATGCCTTCCATTGAGTTTTGAATGGCTACAAGCAGGTTGTCAAAAAAAGATTGATCAAATCTGGAATGATCGGTCAGTGCCATAAAAAAATTGTAATGTTTGAACGTGCAACTTTTTATCGGGAATCAGCAATTTTAAATCGACTTTAAAGGGACTCAAACAGCCTAAGCAAAACTATGTATCTGTTTATTTTCATGTTGAATCAAAATCAACCATCTTTCCGATTGAGTAAATTTACGTAAAAACGAGACGCATGTATACGTAATTCCCTAGTGATGTATAAAAGTTACAACAAACAATGAAGATGTTTTGAAACTTCGTCTTGTTCCGGACTCAAATTATTTTATGTGAGTCAGATTTCTTAGTTTTCAAAAAAAAAGAATGTACGGTATCGTTAATAAAGCAATAGAAGACCTGGTAACAGAACAATTTGGCACAGCGGTATGGAAACAGGTATTGGACAAAAGTGGGGTGGATGTTGATTTTTTCATCAGCAACGAACCTTATGATGATGCCATCACCTACAGTTTGGCCGGTACGGTAGCCGAAGTGCTCAATACTTCTGTATCCAACGTATTGGTCTTGTTTGGTGAATACTGGATTCTTAAAACAGGAAAAGAAAAATACGGCGGTTTACTGGAAGCCGGCGGAAAGAATTTGCGTGAGTTTTTGATCAACCTGCCTTCCTTCCACAAGCGCATCATGATCATGTATCCCAAACTAACGCCTCCCGAATTTGAGTTGTCGCATGTAGAAGAGAACAGTGTATGGGTGCATTATTTTTCAAAGCGGGAAGGGCTGAAGGATTTTGTACAGGGACTTTTACAGGGACTCGGAAAATTATACAAAACCGAGATCGAAATTGAACTGCTGCAGGACCGCGATAAGGGTGCCGACCATGAAATTTTTAAAGTACGTTGGTAATGCCGGTACAATTCGAAAAAGAGCAACTGGAACGTTTATTCCCCTTTTACATTCTGTTGAAACCAGATCTTTCAATTGAACGTATCGGCAACTCATTGCACAAAATGTTCCCGATTCCTCTTGGTGATGCTTTTTTGAAACATTTTAAAATTGATCTGAAGGTTTTTTCCGATCCAACATTTGAAAGTTTGCAAGCGATTGCAGGACAACCCATCTTCATCAAATCGCTGGATGATGCATCCGTTTATTTCAGAGGTCAATTTGAATATGTGCAGGAAAGGAACCGGTTGATCTATCTGGGTACACCCTGTTTCCATCAAATCGAGCAATTGAAGTCCAACGGTCTGGTCATTTCCGATTTCGCATCACACGATGCCATGATTGATTTGCTGCATGCTCTGCGTTCACAGGAAATTGCAATCGATGAAGTAAAGACCCTGGTCAATCAACTCAGCAAGCAAAAAAAGGAATTACAACATCTGGCCGGCGAACTCGAATCGATGGCATTGTTTACCATGGAAAATCCGGATCTTCTGTTACGGGTTGGTATGGATGGAGCGGTGTTGCTTCAAAATCCGATTGCCGAAACGTTTTTGCGTGAAATTGAATACAAGGGTGCCCTCTACAACACGTCCGATTTCTGGAAACAGATCGCTGTTGAAGTAAAACAGCATAAGGAACGTTATGGTTTTGAAGCGATTGCCGGTAAACGCAACTATTCTTTCATCATCAAGAAAAATGAACAGTCGGGCTATTTTAATGCCTACGGAAGAGATACGACCGAACAACTGCAATTACAACAGGAATCGATCCGGTCTGCCACCCAATTAAAGTCTTTGATCGCCAACATGGGATGGCCGGTTTTACTGGA
>CANGQQ010000160.1 GCA_947456025.1 Chitinophagaceae bacterium
AAAACGGACAGGTTGTCGACAAACTGGTAGGCGCACAGCCTAAAGCCAATTTTGTGAAAAAAATTGAGCAGCACCAATAAAATTTTAAATTGTATCTCCTTAAAAGTCCCGGATTTCGGGACTTTTTTTATTGACAAAAGATTGAATTGATTTTCTGTTTCACTTCAATTAGAATCAGGATTATTTTCTATCGGCTCTTTCAATTTTGCATCACGAAACAAAATGAAAAACAGAATTAATACCACCAACGCGTAGCCTGCAAAAGACAACCAGATTCCCTGCCAGTTTTTGGACTGGTCCGGGTTTGTAAACCAGCGGTCGATCACTACACCACTCACCAAACTACCCAACAGAGCCCCCAGACCGTTGGTCATCATCATATACAATCCCTGAGCGCTGGCACGAATGGATGAATCGGTTTGTGTTTCAACAAACAAGGACCCCGAGATATTGTAAAAATCAAAGGCTATTCCGTAAATGATACAGGACAGAAGAATCATCCATAATCCGGATACCGGATTTGCATAAGCCAACAAAGCAAATCGAAATACCCATGCCATAATACTAAACAACATCACATTGCGGATTCCAAACCGACGTAGCATGAAGGGTATGGTTAAAATAAAAACGGTTTCCGATATCTGTGACAGCGACATGATGACTGCAGGATACTGAACTGCAAATGTGTCACGGTATATTTCGTTTTTACCGAAATCGTGCAGGAACGTATCGCCGTAAGCATTGGTGAGTTGTAAAGCGGCCCCTAACAATACAGCAAAGAAAAAAAAGACACGCAAACCGGCATCCTTAAACGCCTTCAAGAACTTGAATTCCAAAAAGGATTGTTGCCGAACTTTATCAGAATTGGCAGGGCACCCCGGTAACGTGAAGGCATAAACACCCAGCAACAAGGAAGCTGTTCCGGCAATATAAAACTGAACGGATGAAGTCTCTGCTTGAAGTAAACTCACAAACCATGTTGCCGCTACGAATCCTACTGTCCCCCAGACCCGTATAGAAGGAAACACTTCAACCACATTCATTCCTTTCAATTTTAACGCAGAAAAACTAACCACATTGGCTAATGAAATCGTAGGCATATAAAAACACATTGCTGCCAGCATCATCCAAAAAAAACCGGAGGGCTGATTCATTTCAGGGAGACAAAAAAACAGACAGGCAGCCGCACAATGAAATAAGCCTAATAACTTTTGAGCCTGTATCCACCGATCGGCCCATATCCCTGTAAGCGTAGGCATAAACAAAGCTGCAATACCCATGGTTGAAAAGATTGCACCAAATTCCGTCCCGGACCATTGCTTGTTCTGAAACCAATACGCACCAATGGTCAGCAGCCAGGAACCCCATATAAAAAACTGGAAAAAACTCAAGAGAATGAGCCTGAATTTCAATTTCACAAATGTGTTACCGGGCATACCTTGATCCAACATGAATTCATGCAATTTAACACAAACAAACCTGTCGTAAACAGATACATCCCTGTCGACATACAATGTCGTTGGCTTTCGGTTCATAAGATACGATGAGTATCTGGTGCTTTTCGTAATTTCACTGTTCAATTCATTCTATGCGGTTTTTGACTATTTTATTTTCCTCTTTGTTTCTTTTTGTTTTTTCGGTGACTGTAACCGGACAGGTCAAGAAAAAAAACAAGGACGTCCCTCCACCCTCATTTCATCGTTGTGGAACAATAACCGTCATGCAGGAATTAATCCGTAAAAATCCGGGCTTGAAACCCAAAATGGAAGCGATCCGAAAAGAAAACCAAAAGCGAGCGCTTCAACATACCGAATGGATTACATCAACACAAACTGCAAACTACACCATTCCGGTTGTGGTGCACGTTGTACTACCTGATCCCACGTTTATAACCGATTTGCAGGTTCAATCCCAGATCGATGTTTTGAATGAAGACTATGCAGGCTTGAACGCCGACAGTACAAGAATTCCCGCCGCTTTTAAACCACTGTTCGGAAAAAGTAATTTACGGTTTTGTCTTGCAAAGATCGACCCTTCAGGTGATGGCACAGATGGAATTGAACGAACAGCCTCCGATGTATTTTCAGAACCCGGATTAAATGACCCGGTAAAGTTTACCTGTGCCGGAGGGAGTGATGCTTGGGATCCTACTCGCTATTTAAATATTTGGGTCTGCCAAATGCCCGATGGATTTCTGGGCTATTCGTTTTTTGGTTCGGATCCGATTCCCGACATTCCATTGATTGAACGTGGATTTGTAACCGGTTTTAAAACCTTTGGACGTGGAGGAACAGCAAAAGCACCCTATAATCTGGGTCGTACCTGCACACATGAAATAGGACACTTTTTTGACCTGGATCATATCTGGGGACCCAACAACTGCGAAAGCGGATCGCAATCCTGTGATGATGATGACGGCGTGGACGATACACCCCTTCAATTTCAATGCAATTTCGGATCGCCGGCAGAAGACGCAGTAATTACCGATGATTGCACGCCCGACGCACCCGGCACCATGTGGATGAACTACATGAATTATGTTGACGACAAAGCTATGGTGATGTACACACCCGGACAATACAATCGTATAGAAGCAACCATTCAGGGAATACCCTGGATTCAGCAACTTTCGCAATCAACTGCCTGTAATACCACGCCTCTTTTATCCCGGAATGTTCGCTTTGAAGCATTTGGGAAAACAAGATTTACCAACTGCACTACGGAGAAAAAATACATCTACTACTGTTCAGAACAATTTGCACCAACTGTAGTCATTAAAAACGGAGGTACCGATACAGTCAAGTCTTTATCCATTTACGCCCGATTTGGCAACCAAACGCCGGTACTGACGCAATGGAGCGGTTCCATCCCTCCTTTCAAAAGCAAGGAGATTGTACTCACAGCCATGAACCTCGCACCCGGAAACAATGCCGATTTTAAAGTATATACATTCAACCCCAATGGCAGCGCCGATCAAAAACCGGAAAACGATACCGGTCGTATTGATGGCGTCATTTATCCTGTTGCAACAATTCCATACAGTGAGGGATTTGAACAAGTTGGGTTTCCTCCGAATTTGTGGCAATTAAGCAATCCGAATGGCGACCGGACATGGGAACGGACAACAAACGCTTCCAAATCGGGCAACGCATCCATGTTTTTCAATAATTACGAATCCAATCAAAACAAAAGAAGTGATTGGATCTTTTCTCCTGTACTCCCCGTCCAAGGAAAGGATTCTGTTTTTGTTAGTTTTCAGGTTGCGGCGGCCATGTTCAACAAACCATCGTTCAACAATGCTACAGACACATTAGAAGTATTAATGACAACAGATTGCGGACAGTCATTCAAAAGCATTTATAAAAAATGGGGACTACAACTCGTAACCACAGGAGATGTGGGTGTGGATAGCAGCTATGTCCCTCTTCCCTCTCAATGGCGAAGAGACTCCGTTTTCCTGGGTTATTTTGATAACAGCACTCCTGTTAACATTCAGTTCGTCTTTCGCAATATTACCAACTATGAAAACAACATTTATCTGGATGACATCCAGGTATATACCAAAGAAGGGAACCCCAATCTGATTCGTAAAGGGATTATGGTCACGCCCAATCCTTCATCAGGACGTTTTTATCTGCAACACCTGAAGGCCCCCGAAAACATTGAATTCCTATCCGTTTACAACAGCGCCGGTCAACTGGTATGGCAACAAAAGATCGCAATCGGTCTGTCCGGAACCATCATAAGTCCCGGCAAAATCGAAATCAATCTGGAAGGACAAGCCCCCGGTATGTATCTGTTACAGGTTGTGTACCGATCCAGAAAAAATGAAACCTTTAAACTGATTAAAACAAATTAAGAACGCCGTTTTCAATCGGCATACTAACTTTGCAGAATCATCCCGGATACGAAGTACGGGCCCAATTATATGGATATGAACAACGGCATAGAAACGATTTTAAACACAAATACACTTTCTAAGGAACTTAAACGTATAGCGGAAAAAGTCATACAGGGAGAACGTCTGTCAGATGAAGAAGGCTTGCTCCTCTTTGAAAAAGCAGAACTCGCTTTCGTAGGCGCCCTCGCCAATTTCGTAAGAGAACGTTTACATGAAAACACGACCTATTTCAACCGCAATTTTCATATTGAACCCACTAACCTCTGTGTGTTCAGTTGTAATTTCTGCTCTTATTCAAAAATTTACGCCCACAAGGAAGAAGGATGGGAACTGAGTATTGACCAGATGTTGGATATGGTTAAAAAATACGATGGCATTCCCGTAACGGAAGTGCATATTGTTGGAGGCGTTCATCCTAAAATGGATCTTTCATTTTTTGCACAATTACTGAAAGCGATCAAAGAACATCGTCCCGATCTTCACATCAAAGCATTCACTGCTGTTGAGTACGATTACATGTTCCGTAAGGCTAAAGTGTCTGTGGAAGAAGGTTTGCGCTTTTTAATCCAGAATGGTTTGAACTCGATACCCGGAGGTGGTGCAGAAATTTTTCATCCCGAAATCCGTGAGCAGATTTGTGCAGATAAAGTCAATGCAAAAGG
>CANGQQ010000161.1 GCA_947456025.1 Chitinophagaceae bacterium
AGGCTGGTGGGGCGATCTGGGAGAACCCGAGAAGCATCCCAATTATGTGTACCACAACCTGAAAGATCGTGGCTTCAACCGCCTTTTCAGTGCCGATGAAGTACACAACTTGTATGGCCATACCTGGAGTCAGATGTTGTTTGAAAAGTATGCGAAACATTATCCCCAACAACGGTTGTTTCACCTCAACCGGAGTGGTTATGCCGGCACCTGGCGCTACGGTTCCTTTCCGTGGAGCGGCGATGTGGACCGCAGCTGGAAGGGACTCAACGCACAATTGCCAATTTTGATTGGAACAGGACTCAGCGGCATACCCACCATGCACAGTGATGCGGGAGGATTTGCTATGGGGCAACGAGATCCTGAGTTGTACAGAAGATGGATTCAGATGGCCGTATTCAGTCCGATCTTTCGTCCACATGGCAGTGTAAGCGATCCCAATCCGGACATTCCCCAAATCGAAAGCGAACCTGTGTTTTATGACGAACCCGATAAAAGTATTCTCCGGAACTTTGTTGAACTGCGTTATCAATTAATGCCTTATAACTATACCCTTGCGTACGAAGCCTCCATACAAGGAAAGCCCTTTGTACGTCCGATGTTTTTTTACAATGCATCCGACAGCAATCTGTATCATGCAACAGATCAATATCTCTACGGAGATGCATTCCTGGTTGCACCGGTTTTAGAGAAAGGTGCCACAAAACGTAAACTTTATTTACCTGCAGGTGCGTGGTATAATTTCTGGAAGCCGACCGAAAAACAAACGGGGGGCCGGTGGATGGATGTGGATGTGACTGCAGCAACCATACCGGTATTTGTAAAAGCAGGAAGCATTGTACCAATGAAACCTGTATTTGATAATACGGTACACTATCCCGATAGTGTTTTGATTGTACATTACTACGCTGCCGAAGGATCGCAAACCTTTAAAATGTATGAGGATGATGGCAGTTCGGCATCGTCGTTATCTAAACAACAGTTTGAACTCATCCGGTTCCAAACAATGAAGAAAGAGCAACATACCGGCATGGTGGTGAGCAGCAATGGCGGTCGTTACAAAGGGAAACCGCTTTCACGCAAACTGGAATTGTGGATTCATGGCATTCAACAGCCCAAAAACATACGAATCAACGGAAAGCCTCTAACCAATTGGTCATGGAAAGACGGAGCCGTGTTAATTCCCGACATTCGGTGGTCGGGCAGCAAGATCACACTGGAGCTGAAGTAATAAAATAAAAACGGGACCTTGTTAGGTCCCGTTTGATTTCAGTTGGTTGTGGTTACACCGTTTCAGGAGCGAGAGAATAACTTTCCTGACTTCTCCATAAAGCCGACAACAGTAATTCGCGCATAAACGTGAATTCTTTCGGCATGCGGTCGTATGCTTTTTCAAACAGTTCTTCGTGTCCCAGCAATTCCTGTTTCCACAATTCGCTGTCAACCATCATGATTTCATTGAATTGTTCACGGGTGAAATTTTCAAGTCCTTTCCAATCCATGTCACGGTAACGGGGTCTCCATCCGATGGGACATTCAACAGCACTCGCTTTTCCTTTACTGCGTTGTACAATCCATTTCAGCACACGCATGTTTTCGCCGAAACCGGGCCAGGCAAATTCACCCTGTGCATTTTTACGGAACCAGTTTACGCTGAAAATACGCGGAGCATTGGGCAAATCACGTCCAAATTGCAACCAATGATTGAAATAATCACCCATGTGGTAGCCCATAAACGGAAGCATGGCAAAAGGATCTCTGCGCACTTTTCCCAGTTCGCCAAAAGCAGCGGCTGTCATTTCACTACCCATCGTAGCAGCGAGGTACACACCAAAGTTCCAGTTGAAAGATTGGTACACCAACGGTACCGCAGAGCCTCTGCGACCACCGAATACAAACGCAGTAACCGGTACGCCATCCGGATTATCCCATTCGGAATCGATTACAGGATTTTGATGGGCAGGTGCCGTAAAGCGGGCGTTGGGATGCGCAGCAGGTTTACCTAAGGTTTTATCGTACTTTTCACCACGCCAATCGATCAAGCCATCCGGCACTTCTTTCGTCATCCCTTCCCACCACACATCACCATCTGTTGTGATGGCCACGTTGGTGAAAATGGTGTTCGACTGAATACTTTCCATCGCATTGGGATTGGTCTTTGCGTTGGTACCCGGAGCTACTCCAAAATATCCTGACTCAGGATTGATGGCATACAAACGTCCATCCTTGCCTTTATGAATCCATGCAATATCATCACCCACTGTTGTAACTTTCCATCCTTCCATTTCTTTAGGAGGAATGAGCATGGCAAAATTGGTTTTACCACAAGCACTGGGGAACGCTGCTGCGATATAGCTCTTTTCTTTTTCGGGCGACTCAACACCTAAAATGAGCATGTGTTCTGCAAGCCAGTTTTCTTCACGACCCATCACACTGGCGATACGCAGGGCAAAACATTTTTTACCCAACAATGCATTTCCTCCATATCCACTGCCGTAAGAAATAATCAAACGATCCTCCGGAAAATGAGAGATGTATTTTACAGTGGGATTACAAGGCCATTTCACATCTTCTTGTCCCTCGCTCAGGGGAGCACCCAGCGTATGCACGCATTTTACAAATCCATCATTGAGATATTCTGTTATGGAGCTTCCAATACGTGTCATAATGCGCATGTTGATTACAACATATTCGCTGTCGGTTATTTCTACTCCATATCTTGAATAAGGTGAGCCAACCGGACCCATACAAAAAGGAATTACATACATGGTTCTTCCCTTCATGCTTCCTTTGGTTAAGTCTTCCAGAATTTCCTTCATCTTATCGGGAGCCATCCAGTTGTTGGTAGGTCCAGCGTCTGATTTTCTACGACTGCAAATGAATGTACGGTCTTCCACACGCGCCACATCACTTGGATCACTGAAACAAGCAAAACTGTTGGGGCGCTTTTCGGAGTTCAAGCGAATGAATGTCCCTTTTTCTACCAGTTGCTCACACAACATATCATATTCTTCCTGACTTCCGGTACACCAATGTACTTTGTTGGGCTGAAGATGGCCGGCCATTTTGTCAACCCATTCTTTAACTTCTGTTTTCGTTGAAGCAATCATAATTTAATATTGAAGTTTACAATTCAATCTGATGGTTCAGATTGGTTTCATATGTTTAGGCGTTGCAAATGTAGAGGGGGATGCCATTACAAAGAATGATAAGCATCACTTTTTATTTTGAAAATGGATCATTTTTTAACCTTTGATTTCTATTTAATTGAAAGTAAATTGATTAGTAGTAACTTACTTCGATCATGCTTCGTCTGATCTTAAAATTTGTATGGAAATTATCCGGCTGGAAGATATCCGGCTCCTTCCCGTTTCATGTCAATAAAATGGTCATCGTTGTTGGTCCGCATACTTCGGCCTGGGATTTTATAGTAGGAGTAGCCGTGCGTGCATTACTGCCAATTGCAAACGGATGCTTTCTGGGGAAAAAGGAATTGTTTGACGGACCCTTCGGTTGGTTTTTTCGAAAGATGGGAGGCATTCCTGTTGACCGTCACAGTAAACAAGGCCTGGTGGAGCAAGTGGTACAAACATTCCGGCAGCAAGATCAATTGCGGTTGGCCTTATCGCCGGAAGGAACCCGAAAACAAGTACAATCCCTACGCACCGGTTTTTATCATATTGCCAAAGGGGCCGGCGTACCTGTATTATTGGTGGGATTGGATTTTAAAAAGAAAACCGTTGTGTTCAGTGCGCTGATTGACTTAACAGACAATGAAAAAGAAGACATGAAAAAAATCATTCGGTTTTTTCATCCGATTCAAGGCAAGCATCCCGAACTGGGCATGCAACACATTCCTTTACCGGAATAAGCAGGATGAAAACAGAATTGCATTGCAGCATCCGGTTTCTGCATTAAGATTCTTCTTCAAAAAAACCGGTTTGTCGGTTTTTACGCACATTATTCCACATGAAATAACGTCCGTTCATGGCAACGTACACCCCTTGTGGCAGCGCCTGTACAAAAGCCAGTGCGCTTCCCAGATTGAACAGCCCGTCACTGCTTCCAAATTTGATGGGAATCATAGCACCGGTAAGGATGATGGTTTTATTCTTGACGTTCTGCGCCAATACTTTTGCCGTTTGCGCCATGGTATCGGTGCCGTGTGTAATAATGATTTGATCTTCCTCGCATTGAACGCACTGATGAACGATCAGTTCACGGTCTTCATCGGTCATTTCGAGACTGTCAATCATCATCAGCGTTCGAATTTCAACCGGAATCCGGCAACGACCCATTTCCAGCAAATCGTGCATGTGGGTGTCCTTAAAATAAAGCTGACCGGTGATTTCATTGTATTCTTTATCAAATGTGCCGCCCGTAATAAAAATGCGTATGGCCATAGAAGAAATTTACATCATGAATGTAAGAAACATTTTTGAAAGGGTTCCGAACAAAGAAA
>CANGQQ010000162.1 GCA_947456025.1 Chitinophagaceae bacterium
AGTTCCCTTATTTTAGTGCCGGTTTCAGTTAGCGTTTTTTAAAATTAATTCGTTTGGACTTATATTTTCGCAGCTACTGATTCTCTATTTTTGACGATAGAAAACAGGTGAATACTATGATTGAAACCATCTACTTTGCAGGGGGGTGCCTTTGGGGTGTACAAGCCTATATCAAAACATTAAAAGGTGTAGTTACTACGCAGGCTGGACGGGCAAATGGTTCTTCTAATTCGCTTGATGGCGCTTATGATGGTTATGCCGAATGCGTAAAAACAGACTTTGATGCTGAAATTGTAACGGTTGCTCAACTAATGGATTATTTTTTTGAGATCATTGATCCTTACAGTTTGAATCAACAAGGTAATGATGTGGGGGAAAAATACCGTACCGGTATCTTTAGTAAAGAGCCCCGGCATTTGGCAGATGCAAAGAAGTATATAACAGCAAGAGCCGATCGGGACAAAATTGTTGTCGAAGTCCTTCCACTGCTGAATTACGTTAAAAGTGCGGATGAACATCAGGATCGATTAGACCGATACCCTAACGACTATTGTCACATCCCTAAAGAGCTATTACAAAAATATTTATAACCCGTTTTGTAAGCATAACACGAAGTTTCGACCAGGACGAGTTTTGGAATACACAAACAAAAAAGACCCTTTTTATATCACAGTCTTTTAAGCAATGAAAAGGGAATTGCTTTTAATACATAGCCAACCAACCTCCATCTTTTTGTTATATACACAACGTTCTTCCTGTTCTTTATGCCCGCATAAATCTGTTCGGCAGCCTTTTCTACAGACGCCACCCAAAACAGACCGTCTCCCTTTGCCATTGCCGTATTTACGAAGCCGGGACGAATATCTGTGACTGTGATGCTGGCTTTAGATTTGCAGGCATGTAATCTCAATCCTTCCAGATAATTGATTTGATAGGCCTTTGTGGCATTATAAGAGGGCGCAAGTCCATTCCCCCTTATTCCTGCAATGGAACTAATGTTCACCAAATGACCTTGCCCTTGCGCTTTGAAATAGTTCATCCCCCAATCAGCTACACAAGTAAACCCCTGAATATTGGTTGTTATGACATTGTTCTCTATTGAAAAATCAAGCTGCCTGTTTTCTTCTCCAATTCCTGCTGCAATGATCAACAAATCGAGACCACCAAGTTCGTGAACGAGTTCATTGCATGTTGATTCAATGGAAGCTACTTGCTGCACATCCAGTTGGCGATACTTGATCCTGTCAGCATCTTGTTCTTTCATGGAGCGCAACGCATCCAGTCTTCTTCCGGCAATACCTACGTGATAGTCCTTTTGAATTAGTGTTGTTGCCAAAGCTTTCCCGATCCCACTTGTAGCACCAACAATGATTGCTTTTTTCATTTTGTAACAGGAATTTTTTCACTGCACCGGAAACGTTTGAACTCCCGCTGCAACTTGATTCCGTAGCGGGTGCTAATTTAAAAGTAAAAGGAGCACAACAAGCACATTTGCCTTTATTCTGTTAATTTTAACGATGAAAACTCCCTTCAATAGATTTCTTTACATCGGTTTTGTGTTGTTAGGCATTTACCAATCCGTTTATTCTAAGGATGTGATACAAGCGGCTTCTTCGTTCGGTATCGCAATGGCATTTGATCCGTTTAACTCCGAACAAAAATGGAACGAAAGGCCTACTTGGCAGAAGGCTGTTTTAATCGTTCATCTTGCAATTGTTGTTGCGCTGTTTGGATTTGGAATTGGATTTAACAATCAAGGATCATGAAACGAATCACGTCTTTTCTCATCAAGTATCGCAATGAGCTCATTGTGGGCCTATTGGTTTTCCTGTTTTTCCTGTTCAGAGATTTGCTCAAGATGTTGAAGTAAAAAACATCACCTCAACTTAAAACTCAAATAATTGTTTTTCTTATTAAAGGAAACAGGACCTGCAATGTGATACTCGATTCCTGCACGATGCCTGTTGCTCAGCAATCCTATTGCGGCCGACAACGATTTTATGAGACCAATCAGTATGTTTCAGGATCATCTTCCCCCTAACAACCCCCTATGATCACATGTTGCTGAGAAACGGAAATGATTCATATAATTAGAATACCCTTACGTTTGGATCTGTTTACTTCAACCTCAGAGGTCTACTACGGTTGTTTCAGCGATTTCATAATGAGCGGTCATTAACTCATTCTCCACACGTTTTCGTATCAATGTTGCGATGGCCTTCATAACGTGCTTGCGTGCATAAGGCGTTGGATAGATCATGCTGATTTCCCGAACCGGAAAAGGCTTACTGAAATACCGGATGTTCCCTTTTTTTTGTCGGGGTAACGCCTTATAGTAAAGCTCCGGAATCAATGTGATACCACCGAATGCATCCACCATATTCAACAAGGTATCCAGTGAGTTGGCCTGAAACTTCAAATTACCGGGCTGTATCTCTTTCTTCCGGAGTGCACAGAGTCGTACAAACTGATCGCGTAAACAATGACCTTCTTCCAACAGCCAGATTTTATGCTTTCTTACTTCCTCGGGAATGAGGTATTTTTTTGTCCCCTTGATGGAACCATACACCAATAAAGCCTCATGGTACAACAATTCTTCCACGACATCCGCTGCATGTACCGGAGTGGACAGGATCCCCAGATCGATTTTCCCTTCCTGTAATTTTTCAAGCAACACCTGTGTAGGATGTTCAATGATCTCCAGTGTTAATTTGGGATACGCTTCCAAAAGCGGCTTTGTAATTATAGGAAGCAGCGAGGAGGCAACAGTGGGAATGATGCCCATCCGAATGGTTCCGGAAACTTCCGTCTTTCCACTGACAGCGGCTGTTTTTAAAAGACGGGCATGCTCGGTAATGACATGCGCTTCCCGAAGGATCTGCTTACCGGTTTCTGTGGTCACAACAGGAGTCCGCTTACGATCAAACAGCACCACACCCAATTCTTCTTCCAGCTTCTTAATCATGGTACTCAAAGTAGCTTGCGTGACATGACAAAATTCTGCCGCTTTGGAAAAGCTTTTAAACCGATCAACGGCTTCTATGTATTCGAGTTGTTGCAAATTCATATATAGACAATATCTATATTAAAGATAGATACTTTCATATTTATCAATACTTTATTCGGTGTAACTTCAAGAAGCGATTGCAGCAGCTTCAACCTATGGTGCTGTTCTTTTATCACACGATTTAAATCAATGACAAGACTATGAATCAGGAATCAAAATGCCCCTTTCACGGCAACCCACCCAAACAGGCAGCCGGCAATGGTATCGGCAACCGCGACTGGTGGCCGCATCAACTGAAACTGAACATTCTTCGGCAGAACGGAACACCATCGAGCCCAATGGCTCCCTCTTTCAACTATGTAAGAGCATTTCAATCACTCGATCTGGATGCGGTGAAAAAAGACATCCAAGAGGTTATGACCACCTCGCAGGATTGGTGGCCGGCCGATTATGGTCATTACGGACCCTTGTTCATCCGCATGGCCTGGCACAGTGCCGGTACGTATCGCATTGCCGACGGAAGAGGAGGTGCCGGATCGGGAACCTTGCGCTTTGCACCCCTGAACAGCTGGCCCGATAATACCAATCTCGACAAAGCACGGTTGCTGCTGTGGCCGGTAAAAAAGAAATACGGCACTAAAATTTCATGGGCCGATCTGATGATCCTGGCCGGAAACTGTGCTCTGGAATCAATGGGCTTTCAAACCTTTGGATTTGCCGGTGGGCGCGAAGATGTCTGGGAGCCGGAACAAGATGTGTACTGGGGCTCCGAAAATGACTGGCTGGGAGATCAACGCTATACAGGCGATCGTGAACTGGAAAACCCGTTGGCAGCCGTACAAATGGGCCTGATTTATGTGAACCCCGAAGGGCCCAACGGCCATCCCGATCCGTTGGCTGCGGCCAAAGACATCCGTGAAACATTCAGACGCATGGCGATGAACGATGAAGAAACGGTAGCGCTTATTGCAGGCGGACATACATTTGGAAAGGCACACGGAGCCGCCATTCCCGGAAAATATGTTGGTCGTGAACCCGCAGCTGCCGAACTGGAGGAACAAGGCACGGGCTGGAAAAACAGCTTTGGAACAGGACACGGAGGCGCTACCATCACCAGTGGACTGGAAGGGGCCTGGACACAAACGCCTACACGGTGGAGCAATCATTTCTTTGAAAACCTTTTTGGATACGAGTGGGAACTGACCAAGAGTCCGGCCGGAGCACAGCAATGGAAACCGAAAGGCGGAGCGGGTGCAGGAACTGTACCGGATGCTCATGATCCCTCAAAAAACCATCCGCCCATGATGCTCACAACGGATTTGGCTTTACGCATTGATCCGGCCTATGAACAAATTTCAAGGCGCTTTCATGAACATCCCGATCAGTTTGCCGAAGCCTTTGCCAAAGCCTGGTTCAAACTCACGCACCGCGATATGGGTCCCCGCGCGC
>CANGQQ010000163.1 GCA_947456025.1 Chitinophagaceae bacterium
ATCTTACGGGTTATCCGGTGATCCAAAAAAAGTCCGGTATCCAGATAATCGGATAAATTGACCTGGAATTTCAGACCATGCTCCATGACTTCAAAAAACACCTGTTCTTCACCGGTTTTTTGATATTGTGTACGCCGACTGATAATTCTACGACGTTCTTTGGTATAAATCTGTTCTTCCTGAATTTGTAAGACTTCGGCAATCACTTTTATTGTTCCATCTTGCCAGTCCTGATATTCTTCTTCTGTGAGTGTATGTTTTGCCTTGTATTCACTTAAACATACCTGATCTCCATACAGATCAATTGTGACCGGGAATTCAGGAAGGTCTTTATCGTATAAACGATAACATGAAACACCCATTCGCTTTGCTTGCTTGCTGCGGTGCCGGTAAACCTTCAACAAGCGATTGTAAAACATTTGTAATTTATCTGTAAGCATACTTTAATTCAGTTTTACGATACAGCCATCAGACTGCAGCCTCTGATATCGCTGTTATCCCTCCGACCCAACACTTTAAAACTACCATCGGCAAATACCTCTCCCACATCATCCGTTGCGATAAAGGAACAGGAATAAACGTTGGCCAAATCAATAATATTAATTACGCCTCTACCGGTTTCCTGTAAACGAAGCGGATCATCTTCCTCACGCACAAGAACTTTCATCCAGGGCGGACAAACAAACACACCATCACCTTTCGAATAGGCCTGACTCAACAGTTCGGTCATGCCATATTCCGAATGAACCTGAGGCACACCAAACCCTTTCATCAAACGCTCATGCACTTCTTCCCGAATCAATTCTTTTCTTCGTCCCTTCATTCCGCCTGTTTCCATAACAATGGTTTTTGTACAACGAATTGGAAATTGTTCTGCGAAATCAAGTAATGCGTAGGTAACGCCAATCAGTAACACCCGTTGTTGCTGTCGTTCAAGTTGCTCCATTTTATGATAAAGCTCCCGACTGTTGTTCAGAAAAAAACCGTTATCCGGATGACCGCCAATCTCCATCAGTTTTTGCACCATATAAACCAGCGAAGAATGCTCCCGCTCCAAATAAGAGGGCAATAAGGCCAGGATGCAGTATTCTTCAGGGCTGCCATATTGCCTGTAAAATCCGTTGATGAACGAGTGCTCATACAGAGCGACCTCTTTTACAAGATGTCGCGAAGGAACTGATTGTGTTGTTCCGCTGCTCTCAAAAACAATCTCCGGTTCAAATACCGTTGTTTTAATTTGATGGGACTTAAACAATCCGATCGGCAAAAAGGGAATTTGAAGCCAAGATTCTATCGGAGTATTGGAAATGTGTAAAGCCTTGCAAAAAGCAGCGTAAACTGCATTCTGTTGCATTTGAAACTGAAACAGTTCCAGTGAAGTCTGCAGAAATTCCTCCGGTCCGAGTTCGCAGAAAAGATTGTTAATTACGGCTCTCTTCACTCTGTTTATACAATTTGAATCTGTAAATTTGAATTCGTATGATTCCAATGAAGGCAAAACTATCAATTCTGGCGTTAAGTCTCCTGATCATCTTTGGTTGCAATAAAGATAAGTACCAAACCCGGCCACAATTAAAACTCATCAGTAGCCGTGTTGGGATTCTTACCGTTGACGGAGGCTCCAGCGGATCTGCGGTTGAGTTTGAAATGGAAGTGACCGACAAGGAAGGTGATGTAAAAGACAGTTTGTACATCGACAAAAAAGATGCGGCAATCATACCTTGTCCGGACAATTCTTTAAGTACTCCTTTAAGTTATAAAATACCGGATTATCCTTCCGGGAAGAACCAAAAGGTGTTGTTTCGTGTACGTTTTGCCACCATCAATGCATTGGGGTATGGCTTGTTGGGTGGTGCGGGATGTCTGCCTGCCAAAGACACCTCGGTATTTCGGTTTTGGGTGAAGGACAAAGCCGGCAATCTCAGCGACACAATTACAACCGAGCCCATAGCGCTTCCTCTGTAAAACGGGTTCCCTTTGATCTTCAAGCACTTTTTCTACCATCATTTCTTAATGGCCCTCTGTGCCCCGGCTCTTGTATTGCAAACATATTGCATTCAACATCACTCCGACAACAGTTTCATTCTTCCGGCTTTTGTCTTTTTTGCAACATTACTGAGTTACAATCTTCATTTTTCACTGGCAGCAAGATCAAACAATACGTCTGTTCAGTTACGCTGGTTTCAGGAGAACAAACACTTTACAAAAATTCTGAACGGATTTGCTTTTTTAATGGTCTGCTGGACCGGATTAAAACTGAAAGGAATTTACAACTGGATCGCAATACCCCTTCTTTTGAATGCAGCTTATACAATTCCGCTTTTGCTGAAACAAGGCATCAGGATTCCACTACTTTTTTCCTGTTCAAAAAGTCATTTCATCGGATTCACGTGGGCTTTTGTAACCGTATGCTTACCCCTGGCCAATATGCACGTATTTGATTTCCGAGAAGATGGATTGCTCTTTTTGAACCGAATGATGCTGGTTACCATAGCGACCCTGATTTTTGATTACCGCGACAAAGATTTTGACCGGAAAAACGGTTTAATTACCCCGGCAAATTACCTGTCCGAAAAATCATTTGACACGTTGTTCCTGATTCACAATATCCTTTATGGTTTAAGCAGTATCGGATTAGCCTACCGATACAACGAACCACATCTTTTAAACCAACTCATCTGTGCCGGTCTATTGCAAATCTTCTATCAAAGATCCAAAAAAGAAACCGGGGCGTTTTATTATCTGGGATTGGTTGACGGAGTCCTGCTCTTTTCAGCGATCCTGAGCGGAATCCTGCTCTTTTAATTACATTTGCTAAAACTGTATTTATGGCGAAGTCAAAAGCGACAAAAAAGAAATCCATTTTAACAGCCGAATCCATGGATTTCCTCAAAAACTACCACAACACACATTCCCCGGTTGGATTTGAAACCAGTGGACAAAAAGTGTGGCTGGAATATTTAAAACCGTACATTGATACTCACTATACCGATCCCTATGGCACCGCTGTAGGAATTATCAATCCCGAACATCCGTTTAAAGTAGTCATTGAAGCGCATGCGGATGAAATCAGTTGGTTTGTCAACTACATCTCTGCAGAAGGCCTCATCTATCTGAAACGAAATGGTGGTGTTGACCACCAAATCGCTCCGGCAAAACGTGTTTTGATCCATGGTAAAAAAGGAATCGTAAAAGCTGTTTTCGGATGGCCCGCCATTCATACACGGTTAAGCAATCCGGAAGCAAAAGAACCGACTCCAAAGGTTGACAACCTCTGGTTGGATTGCGGAGCACGTTCCAAAAAAGAAGTGGAAGAACTGGGCATCAAAATCGGCTGTGTTGTAACGTACGAAGAAGGTTTCGACGAATTGGCACATGATTATTATATCGCACGCGCTTTCGACAATCGTATAGGTGGTTTCATGATTGCAGAAGTTGCGCGCCTTTTAAAACTAAACAAGAAAAAACTTCCTTATGGACTGTATATTGTCAATGCCGTACAGGAAGAGATTGGATTGCGCGGAGCTGAAATGATTGCTCGACGCATTAAACCGGATGTTGCAATCGTAACAGATGTTACACATGATACAACCACTCCTATGATCAGTAAGATCATTGAAGGTGAAATCAGTTGCGGCAAAGGTCCTTCGCTTGCGACTGCCCCCGCTATACACAACAAGTTATTGGACTTCGTTTCAGATGTGGCCGATAAAAACAAGATCCCCGTTCAATGGCGCTCCCTGAGCAGAAGTACAGGAACCGATACCGATTCTTTTGCTTATGCCAATGATGGCTGTCCGTCGGTTTTGATCAGTATCCCCTTACGCTACATGCACACTACCGTGGAAATGTTACATAAGAGTGATATTGAAAACACCATCCAACTGATCTACGAAACGGTCCTTGCCTTGACACCTAAAACCAATTTGAGATATCTATGATTTCTCTTTTATACATCGATCCGGGCAGCGGCAGTTACCTCCTGCAGGTAATCATTGCCGCTGTTTTGGGTGTTCTCTTCTATTTTAAAAACGCCTGGATGTGGATCAAGAGTTTTTTCACAAAACCGAAGGACAAAACGAAAGAGGAAGAACATGAACCTTCAGAATAATCCGCATCCGGCCTCCTACAGAGACCCCGCAGGATTTTTATATGTACGGGACGGCAACCTCTATCGCTTTGTCGCGAATACTTACAAAGAGAATTTTGAATTACTTGTAACCAGCGGACTAGAGCAGCAACTTATTCAACAAGGCCAACTTCTTCGCTATGAAGTACTTGCGGAAAATCATTTCAACCAATCGAATTGGTTTACAACACTCCGTCCTCAATATTTACCGTTTCTAAGTTATGCCTGGGAATGGAGTTTTCATCAACTCAAAGATGCAGCACTCTGTACTTTACGTATTTGTAAACAAGC
>CANGQQ010000164.1 GCA_947456025.1 Chitinophagaceae bacterium
TGAATTCAATACAAATTACGCACATTTACTGTTTTTTGCACCTCCTAACTATCATTTGACTGAAGTACAAAAAGAAACACATTCAAGGTATTCGAATCATAGATCATTACAATATTGATTCCCCGAATCCATCAATACTGGCCACTATGCTTCCGAAAAGTTGTAATCATCCGGAAATTATTTAAAGAAAAACAAAATAACCGACAGTCATAAACTCAAAAAACCCAAGAAATCTGCTGCCACCCGGTTAGACAATTGTGTCGCTCTCGCTACTTAAACCCTCTTTGGAGGGTTTTATTTTTATGATCACTTACCCTTTATTCTAATAGGCAATCCAACATAAACGGCATTTAAACCATTCTTCTGTAAGAAACACATTGCCCAAATCAATACTTTTTCTGATTCACACGAGTCAGCCTATTTTTGCACTTCATACAAATTCAAACTATGATCCGCTTCTTTTTGAGCTGCTTATCACTGCTGTTGATTCAATCTTTGTTTGCACAAGAAATCGACACCACCGCAGAAGATATTATAGACTACAGTCAGTTCGGAGATGCAGCAGGTGTTAAAAGATATGCCACACAAAAAGTTCTCAATCAAACACCCAACCGGATTGTAAGTGTTGGTTATGAATACCAAACAAGCTACCGATTCCCAATTGTTTCAGAGAACGCTTCTCAAAATTTCAACTCAAACCGCTTAGCAGGTATCCGTGCACAAGTCAATGTACCGGTTGTTTCAAACACCAAACTCATCTGGCAAGTTGGTGCCAACTATTGGAAAAGCACTCCAGATATTGAAGAACCAATCAACAATACGTTTCTTTCAAAGCTGAATAAAAACGGACTGCTCACAACAGGAATCAATACCACCCTTTTTAAACCGCTCAATGAAAAAAACTTTCTCATTGTTCAACTGAGTGCAGACCTGAATGGCGTTTTTGAAAATTTCGATGACATACAATCCAAAGCTCTCACGATAAGCGGGACAGCACTTTATGGATGGAAACAATCCGATAAAAACATGTATGGTATTGGTGTGGCACGTACCTACCGTGCCGGACAAATTATTTACGTTCCTGTTTTACTCTGGAATAAAACGTTCAATGATCATTGGGGAATGGAATTGTTGCTGCCGGCTCGCGGACACCTCCGGTACAACATTTCCACTTCCAATATTTTACAATTGGGATTTGAACTGGAAGGAAATCAATTCCGGATGCGTGATGACGGCAACGGCAATTCTGTTTACATTCAACGAGGAGAATTAAAACCCAGAATCATGTGGGATAAAAAACTGTTTGGTTTTATCTGGCTGAATGCACAAGCCGGATTAAGGTACAACTGGAGGTTTGACGTTATGAATGAATACAATGCCCGAAAAGAAGCAAATCGGATATACAACAGTCCCATGAGTCATCCGTTATACTTCAGTCTTAGCCTGAATTTTGTAAGTCCTTAAGAAATCGATTATAAATAACTAATGGGATCGGAAAAATCGTTTTTGTGTTATTTGGCAACCTGTCTGGTCCAAAGATCCGTACGGCCAATTAAGGAGATGCCAATATAACCCCTGACTTCGAGTGTATTTTTATCCTTAAGTTTTATGGTACAACTGTATGTATTCCCGTTTTTGGGATCGTAAATATTTCCATCATCCCAAACGTTTTCTCCTTTGTAAACAAAACCCCAGGTATTCGTCAGTCCCAAAACCGGACGAGAACGCACATTTTCATCAGGATGATTCTTATCCAATTTAGGTTTTCCGGTTTCAGGATCAATGGGTTCTTTTAACCACACAATTTTGCCCTGGTATTTTTCCCCATTACGTACAATCTTGACCATTCCGGTTCCTTCACCATTTTTCCAAACCCCCACAATTGCATCACCCTCGGTTTGAGCCAGACAAACAGAACCAACAGCAAATAAAAAAATGAAAGAAAGAATCATTATTTTTTTCATATGTTCAAAGTTGATGTAAAAAGATTAGTCATCCTTACCCATATGCCGCTATTAAACCCGATTCCTTAACGGCAAGATGTAAAAAGAACAACCAAATTTATGATTTATCCGATAACAGACAATTGTTTGACTGCATGAAATAAATCAATTAAAAGATGACATTACAAACGGAAAAAATTTAACGTGAAGTCTTGTAATACTTTTTTCTTAGCCAAAAAGCTACATTCACCAACGCAATTAAGGCCGGCACTTCAACCAGCGGACCAATAACGCCTGCAAAAGCCTGACCACTGTTGATGCCAAATACTCCTACTGCCACAGCAATCGCCAATTCAAAATTATTACCGGCAGCAGTAAATGCGATGGCTGTATTGGTTGAATAATCTGCTCCCATTTTCTTACCCAAAAGAAAACTGATAAAAAACATGATTGCAAAATAGATGACGAGTGGCACTGCAATACGCAAAACATCGAAGGGGATCTGAACAATCATCTCTCCTTTTAAGCTGAACATGACAATGATCGTGAATAACAATGCAATGAGTGTTAAAGGTGAGATGAACGGTATAAAGGATTCACGATACCAAACTTCGCCTTTTAATCGAATAAGAATGAAACGGGTAAGAAACCCAGCCAAAAATGGAACACCGAGATAGATGGCTACGCTCTCTGCTATTTCTCCCATCGTTATGGAAACAATCGTTCCTGAAAGTCCAAAATAAGGCGGAAGCACTGTGATGAAAACAAAAGCATATACGCTGTACAACAAAACCTGAAAAATGCTATTGAGGGCTACTAACCCTGCGGCATATTCGCGATTTCCTTCAGCCAATTCATTCCATACAATTACCATTGCAATACAACGCGCCAAACCAATCAGTATCAAGCCGATCATATATTCCGGCTCATTGTGCAAGAATGTGACGGCAAGTAAAAACATTAAAACCGGTCCGATGATCCAATTCAGAATCAAAGAAGTAGATAATACACGTGTATTTCGAAAGACATCCTTTAGTTTCCCATAATCAACCTTGGTAAATGGAGGATACATCATTAAAATCAAACCGATGGCCAGCGGAATATTCGTTGTTCCGTAAGACATTGAATGAATCTGTTGAGCAACGCCGGGTATAAAATAACCCATTGCAATTCCCACTAACATTGCTACAACAATCCAAATGGTTAAATAACGATCCAAAAAACTCAGTTGCTTTCTGCATTGAACCGGCGAAAGATTACTTGATTCCATAACTCGAAAATGATTTACCGTAAAATATATCGCAATATTACGATATTAGGAACATTTCAATCCGGAAAATTCAAGTTGTATACACAAACGGCAATCTTACCAAACAAACTTAATATAAGAATCATGTTTCCTTAATCGTTTGTTTACATAGCTACCCAAATTTTGCATAACAACATTATAAGACCTCGTTCTGAAGTATAGTTTTTCTTAAGCAAGTATCCTTTACTACCACCCCCTGTTCTCAGGGGGTGTCTTTTTATAAGACCTGCATGAACCTTACTATAATATGGGACAACTCATTTTCTGAGCAGACGTATTGCGGATATTCAAAAAGCTTTTGAAGGACAATGTAATTTCAGACCCGCCACGTAATTGTGAAGCGGTTTTGAGTTTGCTGATATTCACATCATAGGTATAACCTAAACTCCACTTCATGTAATCGAGTTTTGCAACAGGCATGGCCGCATCGTTCCATCTCAAAAAAGCGCCCAACCCAAATGCCAGTCCCATATCATCATCCACTTCCCACAATTTGTGCTTGTACAAAAAACCGCCCTGTAAAAGGTTATTGCCGCCCTGATGGAAATAATCGGCATATAATAACACTTGATCATATTCAGAGGTGACAATTGAAGCACCTGCATTGATGGTGATTTTCCGATTTAAACGTACATCCCGGTTCTTATCGAATGCCACTTTAGGTTGCGTGAAATGTGAATAAGCCGCGCCTATGTAAAACTTACTTTGATCTGTCAACTGTCCGCTGAGCGCCATTCCGGCCGACAAATCCCAATAGGTAACATTGGTATTATTGAATGTTTGACGTGTTGGATTTGCCGAACTGTACGCTCCGTTTACGAACTGATCACCCATGCGTAATTTGCTGGGATCAAACCGTTGTTGCACCAGTCCGCCGATGAATCCGGCCGACAAGAATAAATTATTGTCTTCGCGGATAAACTTATGATAAGTAAATGATGGCAATACTTGTGTTTTTCCCATACGTGAATCCCCGGCTACATCGTTGGTTACCTGTACGCCAATACTGTAAAAATCATTGGAATATTCACTTACGGAAAACTTGGTTTCCACACCCAATGCAGATGTTTGATACGGCGTTGTTACCTGTTGCCATTGTGAACGAAATGCAGATGTTACACGAATATCTCCAACAAAAATACCGGCCAGCGCAGGATTGCGTAA
>CANGQQ010000165.1 GCA_947456025.1 Chitinophagaceae bacterium
TCAAACATATGTCAGACCATACATTAGTGATGTTGCGATGGCAATAATAAAAAAATGGCAGAGGAAAACGGAAGATAAAGACGAATTCTTATTTTCAATAATAAATAAAGAGGACTCTGCTGAAGTAAGATATAGTAAGATTGAACAGTTCATACAAAATACAAATAAGAATATGGATTCGATTTGTAAAGAACTCGGAATTGAGAAAAAGGTAACAACGTATTTTGCCAGACATTCTGCTGCGACTACGCTAATACGAAAAGGTTTCTCTATTTATGATGTAAAAGAGGCGTTAGGACATACAAACATAATTACAACTATGCGATATGTCGGAAGCCTTGAAGATCAAAGGGCAAAAGAAATTGCAAATGCGCTCACACAATTTTGATCGTGATGAAGAAGGTAAATCCAATTGAATTACTGTCAGAGAGAATTGATTATCTCGCAAATCATAAATATCTGTTTTATGATGAAGTTATCGGCCATGATTATTTATATATAAAGGAAAAAATATTTGAGTATTGTGAAAAAACAAACAATAAGTCTGAGTTCAAAATTGTGTTTGAGCGTAAAATATCTGATAATTTAAATAAACTTTTAGGAGACATTAATGAAGTGGCAAGTCGAGTCAGGCAAAGGCTGCCGGTTGAAGATCCTCTATATCTTCTTTATTTAAACAACGGTGTCCAAATTGGTTATGAGGAGCAGTCTTTAATACTTAGTCATTTGATTTCTGAATTGGATTGTTGCTGTATAATTATCGAAACTATTATCGGGAAAAAATTAGAATTGTATAAAAAGAAAATAATTCCTGAAGTGCCAAAAGCAAAATCTGGCAGAAAGTCTCAAATTCCTTGTTTTAAAGGCGAAAAGAAATTGTCTAAGGATAAACAGGAAAAGTTATTGGATTTTATTTTGGCAGATAGGGAGGAAGACGAATTGTTCAAAAATCCAAGTATTGAAAGTAGAGAGCTTTTCTTCAAATTAATGAATGCAGATGATGTTTCCGTATTTGCAAATAGTGAGCATAAAATTATATTGGGTGCTGAGAATTATATGTTTGCTTTCGTGCTTACGTGGCTCGAAAAAAATGGATATATGAAATCACCATTTCAAGCCGTTGAAAAATCAGAAGTTTTCTGTAGAGATCATGGCTATCCAATTAAAGCAAATGCTTTAAGTAAAGCTAAATCAGATAACAATTTAGATGAATATATCACAACGGAACTGGATTTAGACCCTCCTGTAGATATGCCTGCAGTCACTGAAAATAACGAAGAATATTTCCCATACCTTAATTATCTGCTTCATAAGACATTCAAGGCAAAGTAGATATTCATTTTAATTACCATACCGCTTCATTTTAATGTATTAGGATTACTAATCAGTGCTATCTCCATTGGGCTGAAAATAACTTTGCCCTATGCAACAGGGAAAATTTAAGTACAAACCAGATCCGACTTACGGATATCTAGATCTTGAAGGAGCGTGCGCACTATTGGGATGCTCAAAGTCGAAGATGTATAAGCTTGTGTCTCGACGAGAGATTCCCCACTTCAAAATCGGAAGGCGTGTATTGTTCAAAGCTGACGAGCTCAACGAATACATTTCAAACCTGCGTGTGGAAGTAGTGACCGTACCTGATTGAAAGTTTATTATTAAAATCAATGCGTGTCAGAAATTACAGGCTGTTGGTCACGCATTGAGGGAGAAAGCCAACTGCCTAAGAGATCAATGCTCTTCCGGCCGGAATGCAAGAGATCCAAAATATGCTTTTAGCGGAGGTATTGCTTGGTCGGTAGCAACGTTGATTTATCCGGAATTGGTCAACAACAATGTGGTTCCGGTTACCTATGATGATGTTTTGAAATTCAGTGCGGTGCTGTATTCCAATTTCAAATCGATCAGTCCGGAATTACTGGTTCGAAGAATCAAAGATCCTTCTGTCAATAAGAACGAGGTGCTGCAGCAAACACAACGTGTTTATGCTGTTTTTGACCAGAAGTCGTTAATGGCCGGAACCGGATTGATGCTGAAGATCATGCGGCAGTTTAAGTCGGCTTACGAATCGAAACAATTTTACCTTGTGAAAAACGGTCATGTGGGATGGATCTCTGCTTATGTGAGTCAGAGTTTGCAGCAAGAGTAAGCAACTTATTCACTCCAAAGCAGTGTGTTCCAGTTCAATTCCTTTCGCTCTTTCCAAAGCACCTGTTCCGCTGTTTGTATAAGTTCATCCGGTGATAATGTGGGATCGGTTGTTTTCAATCTGCTTTTAGCAAGTTCCAGGTTGTACTTGTAGAACTCAGCGTCACGTACCAAAATGAAACGATCCCAGAAGTAACGCCTCACTGGTTTGAAAATGGGATGTATCGAATGGATGTCCTCGCCGTGAACATAGTAGTACTGTATGTTGCCCAATTGGTCTGTTTCTTCCAGCGTCACCACTTTCCATAAGCGATGTTGCAAACCATGTTCATTGTAAAAGTTAAACGAAGGCCGGAAAAGCCAGTGGACTGCGACATTTTTTTCCGGGTTCGCTTTGTGTTTGCTGATGAATAATGCTGCGTCTTTACTGGACGCATCGTACCACCATTCACGGCAGGAATACAAATTCAGATTTCTTGTAAACTGAATAACAAAGAGTAGGAGCAGAGCGGTTCCTGTTGCTTTTAAGTAAAAACGCTTCTGTTCCAGTAATTTAATCGTTAAAATGGAAAGAAGCAGGAGCACAAGCGGGAAATAAAAAAGGGCTTTACGGCCATCGATATAAAATGTATTGAGCAGGTGTCGTTGTACAATCGTGCCACCCACAAGAATCAATATCAGTGATGATGCAAGCACCATTGTTTTAACGCTCGAATTCGCAGAAGTTGCTTTGGTTTTGAAGCTGCGAATCATACCGGTCATCCATGCCAGAATGATGCCGATTGAAAAAAGATACATCAGTGTGTTGGAAAGTCCGCTTGCATTCCAATTCCCGATTTGATGGTTGTAGATCCAGTCGTTGCAAAATGTTTTAAATGAATCGATCCAGTTGTTGGCGCCCCATTTAAATTCATCTTTCGTTTTTAAGAAGCTGATTGGCAAATAGCTGAGCGC
This sequence comes from Chitinophagaceae bacterium, assembly GCA_947456025.1. GTDB lineage: Bacteria > Bacteroidota > Bacteroidia > Chitinophagales > Chitinophagaceae > Lacibacter. The sequence continues at coordinate 3,103 of CANGQQ010000165.1, forward strand.
TGCCAGAACACCCGCGAAAAGCAAGGGGTATAAATTGATGAATACAAAAGCCCTCAGGAAGGGTTGTTCTTTTTTGATCATCAATATCCATCCCGCTACAAATACGGCCCATAAACCTGCGTACAAATTGAGCCAGGTAAAATTTGCATATACGGCACAGGCTGCAGTCGCAAACGCAACAAAAAGATGCTTTTTATTCTCATTGTAAAAGTAGTCGTTCAGTGCGGCAAAGGAGAACAGTCCAAAGGCTGTTGCAATGCCATAGCCTCGTGCCAGTGAAAAAAAGTCGAGAACAAAGGGCGCTGAGCAAAGAATAAAAACACCGGCAAGTTGTAAGTACGATTGGGATGTGATTCTTTTTGTGATTCGCAGCGCTGCTCCATAATACACACCAAAGGCCAATAAGTTGGGTAAACGGATACTCCATTCGTGCCATCCAAAAAGGGATACGCTCCATTTCATGAACAAGGAATGAAGTATATGATTGTTGGCGCTCTGAAACTGAAGGGGCGAAAACATGATGTCCCACACAGGAACATGTACGAGATCGGTGGTGCCGCATTCATCGTGTGTCATGGACAGTAGTTTTGCTCTCAGAAACAAATACGTGAACATGCATGCCGGGAGCAAAAAGAAAATGATTCGGTTGACGGTTGTTTTCATTGAAACCTGTTGTGATATCGTTCGGGAAGATACGTTTTTCATGAAAAAATCCTCCTGCTCAGAATGAATTCTGAATAGGAGGATGGAACTGTTAATGGTTCAAAGGTTATTTCCCGAATTTTTTCTTTAAAGCCGAAAGCGCATCTGTAACGCTTAAATTGCTCAGGTCTTCTTCTTTTTTTCGATAGTTTCCATTTGAAGGTTTGGCTGTATTCCGTTTAGCGGGGGCTTCCATTGTTTGTTTAATGGAGAGTGAAATGCGTTTGCGCACCAGATCTACTTCCAGCACTTTAACTGTTACCTTATCGTTCAGTTTCAGTTTTTCGGAAGGGTCTGTAATGTAGTCGTGCGCAATTTCGGAGACATGCACAAGTCCGTCTTGCTTAACTCCGATATCAATAAAGGCGCCAAACCTCGTAAGGTTGGTCACGATACCCGGCAGAGTCATTCCCGGAGTTACTTCTTCGATACTGAAAATGTTGGCGTACTCAAAAACCTGTGCTTCGCTTCGCGGATCAAGGCCCGGTTTAGAGAGTTCTTTCAAGATATCCTGAAGGGTGAGTGTTCCAATTTGTTCAGTCACATATTTTTGAA
>CANGQQ010000166.1 GCA_947456025.1 Chitinophagaceae bacterium
GCAATCGAGCAAGGGACCTTTTCATTTGATGTTCGCCAACTGCATCATACCCATGAAGGAAGCATCGGGAACCTCTGTACATCGGAAATTGTAATGGAGATGGATCGGGTACTTCGGCATTTCGCAAATAAAAACCCCGACGAATCAGGGTTTTAATGTTGGAGAGGTCCTCTCATTCGGCAACAAATCTTTTCAGCCGACGAAATTGCAATTCTTCCGGTGAATCAAACGCTTCCGCAATTTGATGGAAGAACAACCTGATCGTACGAACCAACAAAGATTCATTGTTACGGGGTAAGGATGTCATCATAACCATTGGATTTAGATCTTGAAGATACTGCGCTCAAATCCTTTGTGCAAGAGGGTTTTCGATGTTTTTATACTTGTAAATGTTACTGCTTATTGGTGCTGAGGGTTGTTGTTTTCTGCAATTCGTTTTTTTGAGTACTTCCACGTAAGCGGGTCGTTGATTTACGCGCTTCCGGCTGATTTATTACGTATTCACACAGGAATGAGTTGTTCCTCGGGTTAGATTTTTTATATTGCAGTACGATGTCCAATTCACATGAAACAGCCTTCCTGAATATTTCAACCCAACAGGAATGATCTTCATGTGTTGTTATGTGGCCTTAAAAAATTTAAAACCGTAAGATCGCATGTAATAGCCCTATACGGACCGGTATACCAACCGAGTATGACCATAAAGGCTATACATGTGACTAAAAACAAACTATATTAACACATGAAAAAATGCTATCTCTTTTTATTGTTGTTGTCCACCTTTTCGATTGCACAGTCACAAATCAAAAACGGATCTACATCCATCCGATCCCAGTTGGAAAAAGTAGTACAGCAATTTCCAAATGATTTCTCTTCTTTAAAAGGAGAACCTTTACCCAATGAACCACAAACCATCCAGTATGCTTCAACCGTGGCCATTACGGATGCTCTGGATACGCGTATTGTTGGTTATCCCTCCAAAAAGAAGATTTACTGGATTTGGGAATCCAAACTCTTTGCAACAGAGGAATTTGAAAAGTTTAAGAAACAGTACAAAGCTTATTACAACGATATCGCCGGACGCACCCTGATGATTAAGACAAGCATCAGTAAGTTTGTTCCATCAAATGCTTACGAAGAGCCTTCGGAAGATTTTCGTTTTCTCACCAATCAATTTCAATTCGAGAAGGACCAGGAAGATTATAAAAATCTGGTGATTGATCTGGTTGCTGAATATGCCAATTTTGAATGGGTGATTTACCTCCGTGTGTACGATAAGGAAAAAGATTCTGAGATCAAGCCTTCCGGGAATTAAACCTCAGCAAATGCGTGGCAATTGTTCACCGGTTAAAAAAGGAACGACGCTCCTACCTCCTGCTTTATTGTGAAGAACGACGGTCCCCGGATGTTCCTCGACTATGGTTCCAATAATGGCCGCCTGTTCAAACCCTTTTTCTGCCTTCAGCATTGAAACAAAGGCGTTTGCAGATTGCCGGTTCACAACTGCAAGAAACAAGCCTTCATTGGCTACATACAACGGATCGAGTCCCAGCATCTCGCAAGCACCTTCTACCTGCTCTTCCAGTGGAATTGCCTGCTGTTGTAAGGTGATACCCCAATTTGTTTGCCGAGCCGTTTCATTCAAAACTGTTGCAACACCCCCGCGAGTGGGATCACGCATGAAATGAATGGCGTCTCCAAATGCTTCGATGAGTTGTTGCGTTATGATGTTGAGGTTACGGGTATCGCTTTCGATCGTTGTTTCAAATTCCAGACCTTCCCGGCGGCTCATGATGGCTATGCCGTGGTTGGCAACCGGACCACTGAGGATGATACGATCACCCGGTTCGATCCGTTGGTGATGAATGTATGCTTTTGGATGTACATATCCGATACCGCTTGTGTTGATGAAGATCTGATCACCTTTCCCTTTTTCCACTACTTTGGTATCGCCTGTAACGATCATGACACCTGCTTTTTGAGCGGCATCACGTATGCTCACCAATACCTTCCAAAAATCCAGCACGGGTAAACCTTCTTCAAGAATGAAAGCCAGTGAAAGATAGCGGGGCGCCGCACCACACATCGAAAGGTCGTTTACGGTACCGTTCACGGCCAGGTCACCGATTGTGCCACCCGGGAAAAAAATGGGAGCAACAACATAGCTGTCGGTACTGAAAGCGATTTTTTGTTCCACTTCCAATACGGCGCCATCGTGTTGTTGCAGGAGTGCATCGTTCTTCAAAAGATCAAACACACCCCATTCCAGTAATCGTTGTGTTAACAAACCTCCGCTGCCGTGAGCCAGTGTGATGATGTCAAAGTCAAATTTCGGTATCGGGCAGGAAGTATGCATCATGATAAGTGTGGTGTTTGCTGCTTTGAGGGTTGGTAATGGTAATAGGCCGCACAGGCTCCTTCGCTGCTCACCATGGGTGCGCCCAATGGATGTTGCGGTTGACAAGCCTTTCCAAAGTGCGGACATTCAAATGGTTTTTTCAGTCCTTTCATAATGGCACCGCTTATACAAACCCGTTCTTCTTCGACCTGTTGTTCATGTAGTTGAAATTTCATTCTGGCATTATAGTGTTGGTACTGTTCATTGACTTCATACCCGCTTTGCGGGATAGATCCCAGTCCGCGCCAGTTGCGATCCTGAACCGAAAAAACAGCGTCGATTGTTTCTTGAGCCTTCCGGTTGCCTTCGGTCGTGACAATACGGCTGTATTGATTTTCTACCTGATTTAAACCTTGTTCCAGTTGCACAACCGCTTTCAAAATACCTTGCAATAAGTCGACCGGTTCGAAGCCTGTTACCACAATCGGTTTTTTGTATTTGCGGGCAATGGGTTCGTAGGCATCGGTGCCCATAATGGTACAAACGTGACCTGCAGCCAGGAATGCATCAATCCGGTTTTCCGGATCATTCAAAAGAGCTACCATAGCAGGTGGAACCAACACCTGTGACGCTAAAATGCTGTAATTGTGTATTCCCTGTTTGTGGGCCATGACCACACTCAACGCATTGGCCGGTGCGGTTGTTTCAAAACCAACGGCAAAGAATACCACTTCTTTATCGGGATGTTGCGCTGCAAGAGAAACGGCTTCGAGCGGGGAATAGAGAATTCGAATATCGGCACCGGCGGCTTTGGCTTCCAGCAGACTTTTTTGCGTTCCGGGTACCCGCAGCATATCGCCATAAGAACAGAGGATGACCTCTGGCTGTTCGCTTAAAAAAATGGCTTCATCAATGATGCTTACCGGCGTAACACAAACCGGACAACCCGGACCATGAACCATTGTTATAGCAGGAGGCAACAACTCAAGAATTCCGTTTTTAACCAAACTGTGTGTTTGTCCGCCACACACTTCCATGATCGTGCAAGGCTTCAGGGCTCTTTTGTGCAGTTCGGTCAGGTAGTGCTGAATCAGTTCGGGATTGCGGTATTCATTTAAATATTTCATGGTGTTACAGGTGGAATTTTTGGTGGCTCCAATGCATCCAGTTCCTTCATTTGTTGCAGATACAATAATGTTTTTGTGGCTTCTTCTTCATTGATTACACTGATGGCCAGGCCCACATGAACCAAAACATAATCGTTGATCTTAGCTTCGGGTACCATACTAAGGTTGACTTCTTTCAGAATTCCGCCAAACGACACCTTACCCTTACGAAAAATTGCATCCTCCGAAGGTGTGATGGCGATTATTTTTCCGGGAATTCCTAAACACATAAGGGATGGTTTAATGGTGAATGGTGTTCAGTTTGTATTCGGGATTGTTTTTCAACGACAACTGCATATGGGCCAACTGACCAAATGAAATGCATTCGTCGTTGGGTGCCAGTTGCCGGTGAAAAAACACATTGCAGGGTTGTTTTATTTGTTCTTTAATAAGATCTACCAGCAATGCATTTTGAAAGACCCCACCGCTGCATGCAATTTGTTTGATTCCTGTTTGTATTGCCATCCGCTCGATCATTCCTGCAAGGGTTCGGTGCATTTTGAAGGCGATGGTTTCAACAGGCACTGCTGCTTTCAGATCTTCGATGATTTGATGAAAAATGGGTGCTGCATAAAAAATATTTTTAAACAGTTTGAGTGCATAAGGAGGCGCCTGCCGATCGGGGCATTGCTGGGCCAGCGCTTCCAGTTTCATAGCGGCTTCGCCTTCAAATGTGTTGTAATCGGCTACTCCGGTGATGGAAGCCACCGCATCCAGTAATCGTCCGATACTGGAAGTGAAAACGGGCCTGCTGTTGTAACGTAATTGATTGATGTAATGATTCCATTCCGTTGTGGTAAACTTTTGACGGACCCATTCAATTGCAGTATCGTTTCC
>CANGQQ010000167.1 GCA_947456025.1 Chitinophagaceae bacterium
ACTTTGAGACGCCATCAATATCCTGAAACTGATTGTGCCCCTGATCATCGAAATCGTGATTGAAAACAGTCACGAAGACTGGGGAAAAATCCACTATCCGGTAGTAAGCGCATGATCCGGAAATGAAACAATGCAGATGGGATGATTACAAATACGATAACAAGTATCGGGTATCACCTACGATCCCGCTTGACATGATTATGAACCGGAGAAACAAATCGTACAGCCATTGAAAACGGAGCAGCATTACAGCACATAGATTGAACAGACGCGAAGTGTCAACAGGATTAAAACAACAATCTTAAAGTATATATAAACGAATCGCCCGGTTTTACTTAAAAGAAAAAGGCTTGTAAAACTACAAGCCTTTCTTTGGTTAGCGGACCGGACGGGACTCGAACCCGCGACCTCCGCCGTGACAGGGCGGCATTCTAACCAACTGAACTACCGATCCGTACCCGTTTTTGGGACGGCAAAGATAGGGGTATTTCGTTTTTCGAAAAAAAAGTTTTTCTTCTTTTTTCCTGAAATCAATAGTTCCTGCACGAGCCTTGAGCGGCATGATTTATATTTGCCCGTATTCTTAAAATTGAAGCATGCTCAAAATTGCTGTCTTTGGTACAGGTCACCTCGGAAAGTTTCATCTCAACAACTGGAAGGAAATCAGCAATACGCAGGTCATTGGCTTTTACGACCCCAATGACCGCACGGCCAAAAGTATAGAAGAGAAATACGGCATCAAGCGTTTTTCCGATCCCGAAACGCTCCTCGATCTTTGCGATGCAGTAGACATTATAGCTCCAACAAACTTCCATTATGAGTTGTGCAAATCGGCGGTCCGTAAAGGCAAACACGTATTTGTGGAAAAGCCAATGTGTGCTTCGATGCAAGAAGCAGCCGATCTCATCAAACTCACCAAGGAAGCCGGCATCAAATTTCAGGTAGGCCATGTGGAACGTTTCAACCCGGCCTTTCTGGCTGTGAAAGACCTCGACCTGAACCCGATGTTCATTGAAGTACACCGTCTGTCGCAATTCAATCCCAGAGGCACTGAGGTTAGTGTCATCATGGACCTGATGATTCACGACATCGACATCATCCTCAGTATGGTCAAAAGCGATGTGAAAAATGTGTACGCCAATGGAGTCGCTGTTATGACCGACACACCGGACATCGCCAACGTACGGATCGAATTCGATAACGGCTGTGTTGCCAATCTTACCAGCAGTCGGATCAGCATGAAAAAAATGCGTAAAATACGTCTCTTCCAAAGAGACGCTTATATCGGTATCGATTTTCTGGAAAAAAAGGCAGAAATCATTCGCTTGAAAGGCGACGCCGATCCCGATGCCTTTACCTTCGATATCGAAACCAACAAGGGCAAAAAAACCATCGCTGTTTCCAACCCTCCCATACAAGAGAGCAACGCCATTAAAATGGAGTTGGAAAGTTTCAGAGATGCCATCCTGAACAACCGTCCAACACCCGTAAATGAAATGGATGGCTATCGGGCCATGGATGTAGCGCATCAAATATTGGAAAAAATAAGTCGTACCGTTATCTCCTAAGTTATGTTGCCTGCAAACCGAATTCATATAGGCTGGTATACCTTCGCCGACTGGCTGGCAGCTACCCTTACCTGGAGTGTGTTCTATTTATGCAGAAGGCTGTTGCTGGGAGAAGTGGAAACCTTTTTCAATCAACCACTCGATCAAAAATTCTATTACGGTATTCTTTTCATCCCTGTGGGATGGGTCATTTTATTCCATCTCTTTGGAAGCTATCGTAACCTGTACAATAAGTCCAGATTACAAGAATTAACAACCACTTTTTTTTGTGTAATCTTCGGTTGCCTGGCTGTTTTTTTCACGTTGTTGCTGGATGACCGGATCAGTAACTACCGAACGTATTACAAGGAATCAGCATTGCTTTTCGGCTTGCAATTTGGATTTACCTGGCTTTTCAGATGGATCCTTCTTGGCATCATCAAACACCAATTCATCCGGGGTTCCGTTACCATTAACACGCTCATCATCGGTTCCGGATCCAAAGCAATGCAACTCTACAAAGACATCAAAAGTGTGCGGGAAAATGCAGGTATCCACTTCAAAGGTTATCTGTATTCCGATAAAAGGAACTCAACCGGCATCAGCAAATTACTTCCCGCTTTGGGAACACTCAACGAGTTGACTGCGGTTGTAAAAGAAAAACAAATTGAACAGGTTCTTATCGCTACAGAAGACAACGAACAGGATGTCGTGGAAAAAGCACTGAACATACTCAGTGAACTGGATGTGCAAATTCAACTGCAACCCAATACAGTTGCAATTCTTTCCGGATCGGTTAGGACCAGCAATGTAATGGGTGCCGTACTGATTGAAATGCACAACGGCATGATGAGCGAATGGCAACAAAACATCAAGCGGTTGTTTGATGTTATAGCCTCTTTACTCGCCCTGATCCTCCTGTCGCCGTTTTTATTGTTCATTGCCCTGAAGGTTCGCTTATCTTCACCCGGTCCCATTTTCTATTCACAGGAACGCATCGGATTGAAAGGCAAACCGTTTCGAATCTACAAATTCCGTTCGATGTACACCGATGCCGAAAAAGGGGGACCTGCACTGTCATCCGAAAACGACAAGCGCATCACCCCTTGGGGCAAAATAATGCGCAAATGGCGTTTCGATGAACTGCCTCAATTTTGGAATATTTTAATCGGTGACATGAGCCTCGTAGGCCCACGCCCGGAACGGAAGTTTTACATTGACCAGATTGTTGAAAAAACACCGTTCTACCGTTATCTGCTGAAAGTAAAACCGGGACTTACCTCCTGGGGCATGGTGAAATTTGGATATGCCGAAAGTGTTGACGAAATGATTGAACGCAGCAAATACGACCTGATTTACATTGAAAACATTTCATTGGCGCTTGATTTTAAAATCATGATCCATACCCTCAGACTTATTTTTCTGGGGAAAGGGCGTTAACTTTCATCTACCAACAAAAGCGATTCTTAAATTCTTATCAACAGCATATAAACTTGAAACACTACAGGCAATGAGATGGTTCCTCCTAATTTTAATTTTGTTTTCGACCCTCACCGGCACTTCTCAAATCCCGTATTGGCAACAAGAAGTAAATTTTTCGATTACTGTTCAGCTCAACGACCAGGAACATACACTTGACGGATTTGAAAAAATAGAATATATCAACCACTCTCCGGACACGTTAAACTTCATCTGGATGCATGTATGGCCCAATGCATTCCGTACAGACAAAACAGCTTTCAGCGACCAGTTGCTGCGTAACGGAAGAACCGATTTTTATTTCTCGGAAAAAGAAGACCGTGGTTACATCAACCGATTGGAATTCAGGGTTCAAAATACACTGGCGAAAACAGAAGACCATCCCCAACACATCGATATTGTAAAAATTCTTTTACCACAACCTTTGCTTCCGGGCGCAAGTATCGAAATCACAACGCCCTTTCATATTCAATTGCCCAAAAATTATTCACGTGGCGGACACAGCGGCAAATCCTACCAAATAACGCAATGGTATCCAAAACCTGCAGTGTATGACCACAAGGGCTGGCACCCTATGCCCTATCTGGAACAGGGAGAATTTTACAGCGAATTCGGAAACTATGATGTTCGCATCACCTTGCCGGAAAATTATGTAGTTATGAGTACCGGCATCCTAGAAACAGAATCCGAAAAGTCCTGGTTGCTGCAACGAAAAAACGAACGCCCAACGCTTCCGACACAAACACAACCCAAACCAATTGGCGAAAACAAGAATACGCCGACGCAGCAACCACGAAGCAAAGCGCTTAAAACACTGCACTTCACACAAAAACAAGTGCACGATTTTGCCTGGTTTGCCGATAAAAAACTGATCGTACAACACGATACGTTGCAATTAACGTCCGGACAAACAATAGAACTGTATAGTTGCTATTATCCGGAGAGTGCGCCTGTATGGAGAAACAGCATCCAAATGATGAAACGTGCGTTGCGCTACAGAAACGAACTCATTGGAGCGTATCCATACAATCAAATGACAGCTGTAGAAGCCGTGATGGGATTTGAGGGCGGTATGGAATATCCTTGCATTACCTCCATCAGTCCTGTTGAAAGCGAATCTGAACTCGAAGAAGTTCTCGCACACGAAATTGGTCACAACTGGTTTCAGGCTGCCATTGGCTCCAATGAAAGAGATTATTCCTGGATGGATGAGGGCATCAACACTTATTACGACAACCGTTACAGAACCTCCAAAGAAACGAATAAGAAGCACCAATCCTTCAACTTTGAACTGGATGACAT
>CANGQQ010000168.1 GCA_947456025.1 Chitinophagaceae bacterium
CTGTAACATCAAGGGGAATTTTTCCAACAGCCTGAGTTGCATCGCACAGAAACATGACACCCCGTTCTTTCGCAATCGCGGCAATTTCACGAATGGGATGAAGGATCCCGGTTTCGTTGTTGGCATACATGAAGCAGAGCAAGATGGTGGAAGCTGTAATGGATGCTTTTAATTGCTCCGGATCGATTTGACCGTTTTCATTCACCGGTAAATAAGTGATCTGCATTCCTTTCTTTTCAAGGTCGCTGCAGGTGTCCAATACAGCCCGGTGTTCGGTAGCACAAGTGATGATGTGGTTTCCTTTGGAGGCATAGGCTTCGCTTACGCCACGCAGTGCCAGATTGATGCTTTCGGTGGCGCCGGAGGTAAAAATCAATTCTTCACGTGCACATCCAAGAAGGTCAGCAACCTGTTCGCGGGCAAGCATGACGGCTTCATGGGCGTGCCGGCCTTGTTGATGCGATCGGCTCGATGCATTCCCGTAATGCGTTTGAAAATACGGCAGCATGGCCTCCAATACCCGTGGGTCAACAGGTGTGGTGGACAAATGATCCATATAGATGGGTAAATGCAGCATGAAATTCGATGGGTTCCGTACGATTCAAAGGTAAACCTTGTAACTTTCCGGCAAAAATTGATATGAATAAAATTGAACATATAGGCATAGCGGTTAAAGACCTCTCCATCTCGATTCCTTTGTTTGAAAAGCTGTTGAATGCCCCCTGTTACAAGACCGAACGGGTAGAGGGAGAGCATGTGCAAACCGCTTTCTTTCAAAAAGGCGAAACGAAAATCGAATTGCTGGAGAGTACCACACCGGATGGCGTTATCGCACGGTACGTCGAAAAAAAGGGAGAAGGGATTCATCACATTGCATTTGATGTGGAAGACATTCATGCGGAAATGAAACGTCTGAAAGAGGAAGGCTTCACCTTGTTGAATGAAACGCCCAAAGAAGGAGCCGATAACAAGTGGGTTTGTTTTTTACATCCAAAAGGTACCAACAGTGTGTTGGTTGAATTGTGCCAGGAGAAAAAATAGTCCGACTTTATTGTCCTTTGTTCATAGTGGTGACATTGTTTTTGTGACAACCTATTTTTGGACGAAGCACAACATAAAAATGCAAAAAAATCCCTCTCTGTTACGAGAGGGATTTTTGTTATAGTTTCAGAAATGTGCTGCTTTGCAAAACAGGTCCGTCGGTATAGTGCAGAATGTAGGTTCCTTTGGGCAAGGTTGCGGTTTCAACAGAGGTAAGCACCGCATTGTTGTTGATGGTTCTGCGCATGAGAATCCGGCCATTCATATCTGTAACGGTGTAGGATGCCCGAACAGCAACAGGATGACGAAAGTTGAGTTGTCCCTGTACGGGATTTTGAAGCAGTGTCAGTTGTGCTTGTTGCTTGCGATGTATTGTTACAACAAAGCTGTACGATGTTTCATAAAACCGGTCTGTGAATTTTAAACGATAATATTTTGTAGACTGGATAGGGGTTGGGTCTGTAAAGGAATAACGATTTGTGCCATTGGGTAATACTGTTCCGATGGTTCTGAAATCGATTCCATTCATGCTTTCCTGTATTTCAAAAGCTTTGAGTTGATCCGCTTGTTCGTAGATCCAGTCAATGCGGTTGGTTTTTTCAACCGGGGTAGCGCTCAGGGCAGTGAGCTTTCCGGGTAATACGGCTACATAAGCTACAATATAGGGGTAGCCGGTTCCGGCAGTACCGAAATTAGCAATGGATGCCGTCGTGGAAACGTTCGTTGTGTTGTTGCTGGTAAAGCCTGAAGCGGCTAATTGCCAGTAAGGTGGTGGCGTAGGGGCGTCTTTACGCCAAACGGCAATTTGTGCGTTCGTAAGTGTTTTAAAGAAAGCGCCTTCAATGGCATCGACAAACCAGTCAAAACGTACCGTTGCATTGGCAGTGCCGTTTACCCGGTCGATGCGCCAAACAGCATCAACCTGGTAGGTTCTGTTCGCAAAGGGTGTTCCGTTAGGCAATCCGTCACCGGTTGTTCCTCTGAAGACGGACATGGAAAAATCGGATCCTGCAGCGCCGGGTGTTAGTGTTACAGGCAGGTAGTTGGTAGCGGTTCCAATCGGAAAAATGCGGGCGGCAGCACTCAGATTGTTTTGACGCAGACGTCCGTTTGTTGCAGATGTGGGGATCGATACGATGTAACGATTGGCATCGGCACCCACGATAGAAGCACCTGAGTTGATCGTTAAATTATACGCTCCAATCGTAAGTTTTCCATTGCTTACAGAGGCAAATGAAAGTGCATTGGTAATAATTGCATCCTGACCTAACGATAATCCTGTCGCATGTGCATTCCTGTTTGTTAAATTGTAGAAAGTTGTGACAGATGTACCGCTGATTGTTTGAGCTTGTGAAAGACTGTTGAATGTGACGGCACCAACTCCACGAATAAAAGTACCGTTGTTGATCCAGTTTCTACCAACCACAATGTTTTCATTGAGTAAAAAACCTAATGTTGCGGCATCCAGTGTACCCCCAATCGTAACATCGTTCACAACAATCAACTGTGCCAAAGCGCCTAAATACAAAGTCGGGTTGTTTGTCGCATTGATGGTGAGGTTATAAACGGAAGGAGTACTGGCAATTGAAAATGTTTGTCCGGCAGGCGTTGCAGCATTTCCAAATTGTATGGTTCCGCCGGTAACTGATGAAGTAGTGGCGAAGTTGATGTAATTGAAAATTGCAGATCGTTGTAAAACAATACTGCCACCGCTCATTGTGAAGTTGGAGCCTGTTGCGGACAAAGAGTACGAGCCGATCAGTGCATCCGAGTTGCCAAAAGTAGCAACTGTTACAGTACCGTTGCTTTGGTTGTAGGTGATGGCATTTCCTCCATCAGACAAATTGCCTGCAATATTTAATGCGCCCCCTTCAATAAGGATTCGGGCACCTGCATTACTACAGGACAAATTATTTCCCGCAGCAGTACCAATATTATAAGTACCTGCACTAACACGAAGTAAACCGGCAAGCGTTGTACTTCCTGCCTGCGCTGTTACTGTTGCATTGGGATTATTCAGCCAGAGTCCTTCGTCTGCATTGATAGTAGGTGTAGCGGTATTAAAAAATGTGTTGGAGAATGAAAAACTTCCTGATAGTTTGAAAATACCGGCTGTGAGCGTAAGAAACCCGGCAGCAGTTGTAAAGGAAGAGGATGTCACTTCAACAATATTGTTATTGGCTAATCCGGTATTATTGACTGTGATACGATTAAATTCGGTTGTGCCTCCTGTTCCACTGATGGATTGATTCGCTGTTCCGTTCAAAATTAAATCCGCTGTTGCAGCAGGTGCACTCACAAGATCAAAAGTGCCACTGTTTGTAAGTGCGCCACCCAGACTCAATGTGTTTCCACCGTTGCCAGCTGTACGCAATGCAGCACCTGGAACGATGATGAGGTCACGGCTAATGACCAAACTACGATCGGTGTTATCATTGCCAATGGTCAGGGAGCCGGATGAAATCAACAGATTTTGGGTTATGGTCGCATTTCCTGCCAAGGTTGAAGCTGAACTATTACTGATGATTAAATTGTAAAAGTTAGGGGTTCCGGAGATGGACTGTGTTGGACCATTCAGCGTGACACTTCCTGTACCGGGGTTAAAGGTTCCTCCGCTTTTTGCGTAGTTACCTGCCACATTAATCATGACAGCGGTTCCTGCATTAAAGGTTCCGCCCGTATGCGAAAATGCGCCATTTACATTTAATGTTGTTGCGCTTCCGGAAACACTGATGGGATTGGTTCCTTTACTTAGCGTTAAATTGAAAAATGTATGACTACCACTAGTCCCATTGATGGCAGCCGTATTGTTGCCACTAAATACAACAGTTCCCGTACCCGGACTGAAGGAGCCACCGTTGTTGGTCCAGTTACCTCCAACCGTTAATGTTCGTGCTCCTGAAACCGTAAGTGTGGAGGTTGCATCCGCAAGGGTAAGATTTAATATAGATTGTACCGGGGTTACATTCAATGTGATGGTATGATTCGCCTGGATGGTTACTGTTTGTGGTACGGCATTTTGACCCGGATAACCTTGTACGACAGTTGGAGTAACCCATGCACCATTCCAGCGTTGCCAAGATGCCAATGCATCCCAATTGCCCGATCCGGCAGAGCGATAATCTCCATTAGTTTGTGCATGAGAGAAAATAAGCGTCAGCAATAAAGTGGCCAATAGGGGTAAACGTTTCTTCATTTCCTTTTAGTTTTCAATTGTCGGTTCAGTAGTAGAATAGATTCCAAATCGAATGAAAAAATTCAAATGATTAGAAAATTGGTA
>CANGQQ010000169.1 GCA_947456025.1 Chitinophagaceae bacterium
CAAGTTGTTGCGTGTGAAGGAAGTGAACCCCTTGCAGATGCCGAAGTAAGTTTGAAAAATGGTTTTGCAGTAAAAACCAATGATCAAGGACGTTATACCATTGAACTTCCCGAAGGTACTGAGCCGGGCCCGATCGTGATTTCGAAAGATAAGTACGAAACGAAAGAAGCGGCCTATACAACTGCCGGTATCAACGAAACCGATCCGCTTACCGATACACTCCAGAACCAAACCGTTTGTCTCGAAAAAGTATTGGTGGTGAAGCCCGAAGAAGTCATTATCATTTATTTCGATTTCGACAAGAGCAAGCTAACAGAACGTTCTCGTGAACAACTGGATTCTGTTTATGCAATTGTGGCTGAAAACAGCAAAGCCAAAATTCAGATTTCAGGCTATACGGATGGAATGGGTGCCGAAGATTACAACATCCAACTGGGTAACCGTCGTGCAAAAGCCTGTGCCGAATACCTGATTCAGAAAGGTGTTGATGCCAGCCGCATCACTTTCCGATCATTTGGTGAGTGTTGTCCGGTTGAAGATGAGAAAGTCAACGGAAAAGACAATCCAAGCGGAAGGAAGAAAAACAGAAGAGCACTGATCAATATTACCAGAGAATAAATTCAAACGGGAGCCAACGGCTCCCGTTTCTGTTTTATGCAAGTAGAACTACTTGAAATTGTATATCTGTATGTTGAAGTTCATTTTGTGTCTATCTTTAATTTGAAATTCAAGCCTGCAACACTTGACAAGCTTGCATTGTAGCCGAAAGAACACCTGCAATACCTATTTGAACAATTGGACATTCTGAACCGGATAGGCTCGTTCCATTTGCCGATGAATCGAAAGGATCCATTAAACATTCTTACCCATTTGAAAGCTGTGTTGTGTACGTTGAGGTATGCAACATCCTGGTGTATTGAAACTGATTTGTTGTAAACGACATCTGTAATGCCCATGACGATTTCCGGATTCAACAGAGACGACAAGAAGGACATAACAGATGATTATTAAATCATCATCGTTCATATATGAAACAGATCTCCATTTTGATGATGCTCGTGTGGTTTGGCGTTGCTGCATTTGCACAATCCGATCAGGTTGTTTTTGTGAAAGGCAATAAGAAACTGGATCGAAAGGATTATGCAGGTGCCATTGTTGATTACACAGCAGCGATCAAATACAATCCGCGTTTTGCCGCTGCCTATACCAACCGTGGTGTTGCCAGATACAATCTGTATGATTTTGCAGCTGCAATGGAAGATTTTACCAAAGCCATTGAAAGCGACTCCAATTATGCCGATGGCTGGTATCGCAGAGCATTGCTGCGTGCCGAGTTAAAAGAGACTCAATTAGCAGTTGAAGATTTTAGTCGGGCTATTGTATTGCAGCCAACGAACAGCAATGCCTATTACAATCGGGGTCTTGCCCGGGGCGTACTGCAAGACCATACAGGAGCCGTGAGTGATTTTACGAAAGTACTTGAACAGCAACCCGCACCGGAAGAGGCTTTTTACCAACGCGGCTTATCGTATTACGAGCTCAGGAATTATACTTTGGCAATCCGTGACTTGAACAAAGTCATTGAAATGAACCCGCAGCGTGCCGAAGCCTATTTCAACAGAGGGCTTTCATGGATTTATTCCAAGGACAAAGTAAAAGCCTGTAACGATTTCAGAAAGGCTTTAGAGTTGGGAAGCATTATGGGACAAGAGGGCGTTCGTAAATGGTGTAATTAAGAAAACAGTTAATGGTAATGCGTTCATCCTAAGCACTCTTATATTTAGATTCCTCCTGTGAGGTAATTACCATAAAACATTCCCAATTCATTGAGCAATATCAGGGATTTCCGGATGGGTCTTTCTCCCAGGTTGGCGATCGTGATGCCGATAGTCCAAAAAAGAATGCTGCTGCAAGATCAATGGGTATCCATACCGATTTGGATAAATACACCGGAACGATGGGGTTGAATAAAATGGCTATACCTAAAAAAACGGCAAAGGTAGTTTTGTTTGACCGTTCCAGTTCCTCATAAGCACACACTCCTGCGATGATGGTTATGATGATTCTTAGAAATGTGTAATACCCGTAAGGAAGATGAAAGATGGCAAGGATCAATAAGGCGGTGGCCAGGTACTTTAATTTGTTCATGATCTGGTTTTTGGTTTTATTAAGTTAAGCAACATTTTTTTTCAGTGATTCGATTTTGTTGGATCTGTGTACTCTTGTTTTATTTTTATTCAAGCACAAATCCAGGAAATTAGTAATTGTGATTGCTTGTTTTGATTCATGCCTCTAACAGTTGGATGCTGATGAAAGCAGCGAAACCATGCATGTCGACGTTTTTGTTGGTTACAATGAAACTGAACGACCGGACTCAAATCGTGAAATCGAATTATGGCAATCGCATCAAAACAAAACTCGATGCGGATTTTTTAAACTGTTTATTTGACATATTACATAGGCCTCTTCTGAAGAAAAGACAGACTGCATCCACTCGGTATAACAAATTCGTTACGCTATGTTTCTTTCCTACATGAGTCGGACTGTATGAATTTTATCCTTTGACAAATTGACACCATTAACAGGATGGCGTTTGTTTTGTAAGAGTATGTATCATTATTTGTTCGCCTCCTGATGAAAGGAGCGATTCATCTTACAATATTGCTTATGGAAGAACATCATTACATTTCATTGTTTTTCATTGTCCTGTATCTACTTACGAGATACAACAAAGAGCAACCTGCTGATCCGGAACCGATCATTCAAAAAATTGATACGCCGATTCCTCCGCCCGATGCGAACAAAATCATGTTGTTCGTAAACGGCAAACCCATTGTCGGATCTTTTCTTATGCATTATCTGCGCTTGTTGCGACTTCAGCATCACAAAGAGATTACCGACCGCACCATTCACCAGGCTCATTACGATCTGTTCGAAAGGATTATTGCCATCCGGCAAACACAACCGCTCCGGGTAGATGTGGCAGAACTAAGAGCCGCGAAATCCTATTTGCTCGATCGCTGGATGTTGTTGGCACATAAAAATTAATTCCTTTTCAGTAATTCATTCTTTGTGTCAGGAGCTTTGTTGATTATGTTTGAAGGGCATGTTAAGAGTTCTCGTTCCAAACAACCCGTTGGCGGTCTAATGCAATTTTCTTCACTTCTGCAACATCGCCGTGTATATAATAATGGTTAGCAAGGTCTTTTCCGATGGCATCTGTAAATACACGTTTGATTCTGGAAATTTTTTCATCTGCCGATGAGCTCAATGCGTTCACCATCTCATCAATTCGTGTTTTCATTTCACTCATGTCACCCATATTGGAAAGCGATGCATAGATTTCATAGAGCGTTTGTCTGTGGTCCGACAAGCTACTACGGTAAATGCCTTCAGGGTGTTTCAGAAATAAAAAGTACAATGCTTTTTCAAGCGGACGAAGTTTGATTTCAATATTTCCAAAATCAGGAAGATACAATCGGTTTTGTTTGTCGATCAGGAGTTGGCTCAGAGGTGTTTCCTGCTTAAAGTTTTGTGCAAAGAGCATCTTTACCCGAAGCGATTCCATCAGTGTGAGCGCATGATGAATGGTTGGTGCCGGTAAATGAGGGCGTAATTGGTCCATGCAGGATTTACAGATATCGGCTGTACGGAGTTTCAGAATGATCTCTTTTTTCTGAACACACATATCGTTCATACAACCGATCGGCTGGTTGTGAACCAACTCACGAATTGATTTTACTCCATTAAAAATGGATTTTTGTAAAATCAGTGCTATCACTTCATACGCTACAGGAAAAGCCGCCGAGCATCCAATGTAATAGTCCCAGTCATCCGTATGGATGAAGCCATTGTACGGCATCGTTTCATCAAGTGCTGCAAACCAGTTATACTTGTTAGGAATATTGGTGAGTAGCAGCACAAACGTATCATTGGGAATTTGCTGTTCTTTTCTGTAACGCTGACATTTTTCAAAAATCGTTTCCCAATCTGCAAAATTCTGCTCCAGGGGAAAGTCTCTTGGTTTGAGATCGGCCTCTTCGCTAATCATACTGTAACTCACCTGCGTTTCAAAATCTTTTGCATCGGGAATGAAGTGCCGTGTCAATTCATCTTCATAAAAATCTACAAGCAAATCCGGGTCGCAATTGAATTCAATAGGACCCGGAACCGCCCGAAGCAGATCCACTACCTGCGTGAACAAATCCTTTTCTACTTCTGCACTTTTAATGAGATGTACTTTCATCGGTATCTTTAAAAAGTTTATTGAGCCGTTCTCCTTTTCGCTTTTTATCCATGTAGGAATGCATGCCG
>CANGQQ010000170.1 GCA_947456025.1 Chitinophagaceae bacterium
AATGCTCACCATGGCATTGATCGAAGCCCGAAGCTGCGAACGGTTCAAACGATTGAGTGAAGGTTTGGATGATGCTTATCTCCGTACGTTCTACCGCAAATTCATGGAAAGTGAGGCCGGACACTATACGTTATTCATCAATCTGTCTGAATATTATTTGCCGAAAGCCCAAGTGCGGAAAAGATGGAAAGAATGGCTGGAATTTGAAAAAGAATTGATTCAACGCATTGAAATCCGTGGCGATCGGATCCATTAAAAAAGAAAGGCGCAATCCAATTGCGCCTTTACTATAGGAGTCTCCGTTTTCAGTGGTTCATCATTTTCTTATTCAGGTTTTTCCTTCCTTTCCCGTTTTAAGGCGTTTTTACATTTTTCCGAAAACTTAGAACCTTTTTCCATCATTTTATTTCGGAGATCCTTTCCTTTTTCCGGAGCCATCAGCATTCCTGCCGCTGCTCCCGTTGCCATTGCAACTCCTAAACCTACTAAATAACCTTTTTTCATATTGAACCATTTAGATGCTTATCGCATGATTCGAAGTTAGTTCATATGAAACCTGATTCCAATGACATCCATCATTGTTTTGAGACAAGAACCAAAGAACAAAATCCGTTAATAAACAATCCGTACTTTGATGGTTTCCTTTACAGCTTTTAACAGTTGTACGGCCTTGCCGGAAAGACTCTGATCCACATCCAAAACCACATAACCAATTTGATCATTGGTTTTGAGATACTGTCCCAGGATGTTGACTTTATGCTTACTCAGTTGGGTATTGATTTCACTCAGTACACCCGGAACATTGTTGTGAATATGCAGAATACGATGTGTTCCTTCCTGTGTAGGCAGTGCCAGCTCCGGAACGGTATGTGATCCTGTAGTGACCCCATGTTCCAAAAACTGTACAAGTTTATTGCTCACGTCTTCTCCAATATTTTGTTGTGCTTCTTCCGTACTACCGCCGATATGAGGCGTTAAGATCACATTGGGCAAGCCTTGCAAAGGTGTTTGAAACCGATCTCCGTTCTTTTCAGGCTCCCAGGGAAACACATCCACTGCTGCACCTGAAATATGTCCGTCGAGTAAAAACTTCCTCAGGGCATCCAGATCAACAACTTCTCCCCTGGCGTAATTCAGAAGAATAGCACCCTTTTTAAAATATTTGAGATTGGTTTTATTGATCATATTCCGTGTTTGTGAAGTTTCCGGAACATGTAAGGTGACGATATCCGACTTATTCAAAAGCTCTTTTAAACTTTTGATTTGAACGGCATTACCAAGTGGCAATTTGGTTACGATATCGTAGTAGATCACTTTCATTCCAATGGATTCGGCCAGTACACTTACCTGACTTCCAATATTTCCATATCCGATGATCCCCAGCGTTTTCCCTCTTAATTCATAACTGCCCTTTGCATCTTTCATCCAGATGCCTTCATGTGCCGCTTTGTTCTTATCAATGATTCTGCGGATAAGCAGGATACTCAAACCAATGACAAGTTCCGCTACACTCCGTGTATTGCTGTACGGAGCATTCATGACCACAATTCCTTTTTTTGTGGCCGCTTTCAGATTGACCTGATTCACACCAATACAGAAACAACCGATGGCTTGTAGTTTTTCTGCTGCCTGAAGCACCTTTTCGGTGATCATGGTTTTGGAACGAATACCCAGCAAATGCACATCTTTGATTTCTTTTATCAACTCCTCTTCACTCAATGCGCCACTCAACTTTTTGACACTTGCATAACCGCTGTCTTTGATGTGTTTTACGGCTGTTTCACTGATGTTCTCCAGCAATAAAATTTTGATTTTTTCTTTGGGATAACTTGTGGTCTTTTTTTCTGCCATGATTCGATTGTTTGCTTATTTTGCAACGCAAATATACTTGAGCATTTTTCAATATTGAAGTCTCTATGCCTTTTTACCTGAGAAGTCTGC
This sequence comes from Chitinophagaceae bacterium, assembly GCA_947456025.1. Classification (GTDB taxonomy): domain Bacteria; phylum Bacteroidota; class Bacteroidia; order Chitinophagales; family Chitinophagaceae; genus Lacibacter. Next base: position 1,942 of record CANGQQ010000170.1, read on the forward strand.
TTTTAGCAGCAATCCTAAGCTGCCTACTTGCGGGCTGTCAATCATCATCCGGAAAAAAAGATGATAACGAATATTTGTTAGAATATACCGAACCCAAACCGGCCACGCTCACGAAACAAGAAATCCGGCAGTCTATTCGAGCAATAGAGCACTTCTATGATTCTTCATTGAAACGAAGAGGGTTTAATGGAGCCTTTTTGGTTGCCCGTAAAGGGAACATCCTTTTCGAGCAGTATCAGGGCGCTATTCATGTAGGACAAAAAGACCCGATTCTGCACACCACCCCTTTTCACATTGCTTCTACCAGCAAAACATTTACTGCAGTTGCGTTACTGCAATTGGCGCAGGAAGGGAAATGTCAACTCACCGATTCACTGGTTCGTTATTTTCCCCAATTCCCTTTTCCTGCTATCACCATCCAAATGTTATTATGCCACAGAAGCGGATTACGTCATTATGGTTATTTCTTGGAAGATCTCAAATGGGACAAGAAAAAACGAATCAACAACGAAGGTGTTCTGCAGGCAATCATTGACCAAAAACCACATCTGGAATTTGAACCCGGAAAACGATTCAGTTATTCCAACACCAACTATGTTTTACTGGCCTTACTGATTGAAAAACTCAGCGGGCTTTCTTACCCGGCATACCTGAACACACACTTCTTCCAACCGTTAAAGATGCACAACACCAAAGTGTTTACCTGGGCCGACAGTGCAACCGCCACGCCCTCCTACAGAGCCAATGGCACCATGGAAGCGTTGACCTGGCTGGATGAAACCTACGGCGACAAAAACATCTACAGCACCGTCAGGGATTTACTGAAATGGGACCAGGCTCTCTATACCGATTATCTGCTTACAAAGGAATGGAAACAGAAAGCATTCGCTCCTTACAGTTTTGAACGTCCGGGAATACACAATTATGGATTGGGCTGGCGCATGTACACCTTGCCTCAAGAGAAGAACATTGTTTACCATAATGGCTGGTGGCATGGCAACAATTCCTGTTTTTACAGAGTAATTACCGATTCGCTCACCATCATTGTGCTCGGAAACAAAATCAATAACAACATCTACAAAGTAAAACCTCTGATTGAAGCTTTAACACCTTTACGGTTTCAATACAACGCCAATGAATGAGGACAGGTATACCGCAACCGTTAAGCAACAAATTGATGTTTTTGATTGGGTAACAGATTTTCTCTGGTCCACTCTATTCGCTGTTGAAAAGGCTTTTGTCGCACCGTGCATTGTGTAAGCAAGCAATGACTGCAACTGATGGGCAAACAAGGATCGGTGTGAATAAAAAATTCAATCGAACCCTTTTCAAATTGAGCATTCAGCTGATGATCCATCTCCGTAATCAGTTCATGAACCTGTTCGAGTTTGTAATAATACGGTAAGGTCACATGACAATCAATATGATAATAATTCCCAAAGCGTTGCACACGCAAATTGTGAACATCGATCCAGTCTTCTTTGCGGTTCTTTTTCAAAATATCAATCAGTTCTTCGACGACTGCGCTATCGGTTTCGTCCATCAATCCCCGGATTGCTTTGCGAATCAAACGATAGCCGGTGTAAATGATGATGAATGCGGCTACCGCCGATGCAATCGGGTCAATCCAGGTATAGCCGGTGGTAAGGATCAGGAGCAATGCCGTAACCACACCAATACTCGTATAGGCATCGCTTAAAATATGTTTTCCGTTGCCTTGCAGGGTTAAGCTGCCGGATTGTTTTCCCTTACGGACCAGAAAAGCTCCCAATAAAAAATTAATTGCTCCGGTACCTAGCGTGAGCCACAAACCAATTCCCAGATCATGAACCTGCACCGGTCGGAAATAAAAAGAACCGGCCTGAATTAAAATTCCGATTCCGGCGATCAAGATCATCGCACCTTCAAAACCAATGGAAAAAAATTCAATTTTCCCGTGCCCGTAAGGATGATCGGTATCCCGGGGTTTGCTCGACAAAGAAATGCTATACCATGCAAAAGCAGCACCGGCCACATTGATGATCGACTCCAGCGCATCGGATAAAACAACCAGCGAATGGGTAAACAACCAGGCAGCGAATTTGATCAGACAAATAAACGTACTGATCACAAACGAAAACCGGATGTAGGATAATTCTTTTTGATTCAAGCAATCGATGTTTTAATGTATTCAACAAAAATTACAAACTAGACCCAAAAAACAAATAAGCCATTAAAATAGAGGTAATAATTCCTACCAGATCGGCCAGCAACATGGCGCCAACGGCATACCGTGTGTTCCTGACGGCAACAGATCCAAAATAAACTGCAATCACATAAAAAGTTGTGTCGGACGAACCTTGTAAGATACAGGACA
>CANGQQ010000171.1 GCA_947456025.1 Chitinophagaceae bacterium
AGCCATTAAAATAGAGGTAATAATTCCTACCAGATCGGCCAGCAACATGGCGCCAACGGCATACCGTGTGTTCCTGACGGCAACAGATCCAAAATAAACTGCAATCACATAAAAAGTTGTGTCGGACGAACCTTGTAAGATACAGGACAGCCTGCCGGCAAAGGAATCGGCACCAAATGTTTTCATCGTGTCAATCATCATTCCTCTGGCACCGCTTCCACTCAGAGGTTTGATAAGTGCTGTTGGCAGCCCGTCTACAAAACGGGTATCGGCCCCCATCCACATGAAAAATGATTTTGCTCCTTCCATAAGAAATTCAAACGTGCCACTGGTCCGTAACATGCTGATCGCAACCAACATCCCAACAAGATATGGAATGATACGGACTGCCGTTTCAAATCCAGCTTTTGCCCCTTCTACAAACGAATCGAAGACATTTACTTTTTTGATTAATGCACCGGAAACAATGGCAAGAAATATGAATAATATTAAACCGTTACTCAGCAGTTTAGAAAACGACTGTACATGATCTGCATTTAAAGAAACCAGGTATAAGACCAATCCTGCAATCACCGCCGAAATACCAAGAACCCAGGCAATGATAACGGGTTGCAAGAGACGAATACGTTGTTTCGTTGCAACAATGATCATTGCCGCCATCGTAGCTGCAAACGTAGATACCATGCAAGGCACAAAAATATCGGTGGCATTAACAGCCTTTAAAGAGGCACGGGCTGCAATGATACTTACCGGTATTAAGGTTAGTCCGGATGCGTGTAAGCACAGGAACATGAGTTGGGAATTACTGGCCCGGTATTTATCGGGATTCAACTCCTGTAAACTTTCCATCGCTTTCAAGCCAAAGGGTGTCGCTGCATTGTCAAGATTTAAGAGGTTGGCGCTGAAATTCATCATCATGTGTCCAAAAGCGGGATGTCCTTTAGGAACCTCCGGAAACAAACGTGAGAAAAATGGCCCAATGATACGGGACAGGAACCGGATCCCTCCTGCATTTTCGGCGATACGCATCAAGCCCATGAACAAAGCCATAATACCAATCAGACTCAAACAGATGTTCACGGCCGATTTACAAGTTTCAATAATACCGTCTACATGCGTCAGATTCGTTGCGTCATCGGCTTTCCCAACCACCATCCAGTAAAAAATCTCGTTAAACTCCGGAAACAACAACCATTTTACAACGGCTGCACCAATTGCAACGATGATAAAGGCACTCCAGATTCTGCTTAAAGCCATACGGTGAAATTCGTTTATAAATCAATTTCTGAATGTTCGGAAAAGAGTACCCAAGATTGCAGTTTTTTGTTAAACTACCAAAATCATCTTCGTAATTGTTCATGAGTGGGAATAAAGAACAACGTATAAAGGCTTTTAACGTGCATCTCCTGCCCTATCATGAGGCGTTTCAGAAAAGAGCAATTTCAATCCATGATTTCGAAGACTTATCTTTGCGGCCATTGTTGAAAACGGAGAGACCGAACAGCTTCCGTTTTTACTTATTGATCACTAATAAATTGTTTTGTTCATGGGTTTAAAAGCCGGGATTGTAGGATTGCCCAACGTAGGAAAATCTACTTTATTCAATGCTGTCAGCAACAGTGCCAAAGCACAAGCCAGCAATTACCGTTTCTGTACCATCGAACCCAATGTGGGTCTGGTGGATGTACCTGATGAACGGATCAACAAATTAGCCGAATTGGTGCAACCGCAACGTACCGTACCCACACAAATTGAAATTGTGGACATTGCCGGATTGGTTCGCGGAGCCAGCAAAGGAGAAGGTTTGGGGAATAAATTCCTGGCCAATATTCGCGAAGTGGATGCCATCATTCATGTGATCCGTTGTTTTGAAGATGAAAATGTATTGCGGGAGGAAGGTGCTATCAATCCCGTAGGCGATAAAGAAATCATTGATACCGAATTGCAGTTGAAAGACCTTGAAACAGTGGAGAAAAAAATTCAACGGATCGAGAAACAAGCACGTGCCGGAGAAGCCAAAGCCAAAGCGGAGCTGGAAGTGTTACTCAAATGCAAAGCGCATCTGGAGCAAGGAAAAAGCATACGCGGACTGGACCTCAATTCGGCCGAACTGGAACAGATTCAAGATTCGTTTTTCCTGACACAAAAAAAAGTGCTTTATGTGGCCAATGTGGACGAAGGGAGTATGCATACCGGCAACAAGTATTCCAATGCATTGATACAGTCGGTCCAAAGCGAAGGTGCTGAGGTCATCGTCATGAACAATTCCATTGAGGCACAAATCAGTGAAATGGAAGATCCGGATGATCGTCAATTGTTCATGGAAGAATACCACATGAAAGAACCGGCACTGAACCGATTGATTCGTCACACGTATCACTTGCTGAATCTGCAAACCTACTTTACGGCAGGTGTACAGGAAGTGAGAGCCTGGACCTTTCATAAAGGATGGAAAGCACCTCAAACAGCCGGTGTGATCCACACTGATTTTGAAAAAGGCTTTATCAAAGCCGAGGTCATCAGCTTTGAAGATTACATCACGTTTAAAACCGAAGCCGCTTGCAGGGAAGCCGGAAAACTACGTATTGAGGGCAAGGAATACCTGGTTAAAGACGGCGATGTGATGCACTTCCGTTTTAATGTTTAAACATTGTAATTCATGAAAAAAAGCCGGTTATAAGCCGGCTTTTTTTATGAGAAACGAGCTGTTGGAATCAATCGGTCGTACAAAAAAAATCCTCCCGAAAAGGAGGATTGAGTAAATGGACCGAAATGAATCGGATTATTTTTTGGCGTATTTCTTTTTGAACTTGTCGATACGACCTGCAGTATCCACCAAAATGTTTTGTCCGGTAAAGAACGGATGGCTCATATTGGAGATCTCAAGTTTGATCAACGGGTATTCATTGCCATCTTCCCACTGAATGGTTTCTTTGGAAAGAGCTGCAGAACGTGTCAGAAATGAGTAACCGTTACTCATGTCCTTGAATACCACAAAACGATAATTAGCCGGATGAAGTCCTTGTTTCATGATTTTTGGGATTTTTCAGCACGGAATGGCCGTGCATTGTTTAAAATGAGGTGCAAAGTTAAGTCTTTCCATGCTACTAGCCAAAGATTCTGATGCGGAAACTTCAGCAAAGGAGAACCGGACTATTCAGGAACGCATGTTTTCGTATTGGAGGGGTATTTCCAAGCCCCAGCCCTTGGAAGCCTGAATCACTTCCTGTAAATCATCAATCTTTTTCCCCGTTACCCGTACCAGATCGTCGTTAATGGAAGCCTGCACTTTTAAGCCCGACTCTTTGATCAGTTTTACGATTTTCTTGGCATCTTCCTGCTTCAATCCGTTACGAACCGAAATCTCCTGTTTGATCAGCTTGCCGCTTTGATAAGGCTCCTTGCTTTGGTCGAAAGCCTGTGGGGCAATCCCTTGTTTGTGTGCACGGCTGATGAGGACATCGATCAGTTGACGCATTTTCATCTCATCTTCCACTTCAATGTTGATTTTGAATTCTTTTCGGTTTAAATCAATCACAATGTGATTCCCCTTAAAATCAAATCGGTTTCCGATCTCTTTGGTGGTTACATTAACCGCGTTGTCCAGTGCCTGAACATCGACTTTACTTACAATATCAAAAGAAGCCATAACATCAAATTTTGTGACAAGATTACAAAAAACCGTTACAAGATGAAAATCATTTCCGGTACATCAGGAGACGGCCGCTTTTTTGCGACAAACAAAATACAATACGATTCCAAGCAGAACCAAACCCAGCGAAATCAATTCGGCCTGCGTTGGTTGAAAGGGTAACCCTTCATATTTTGTATTCACCCGAATTTTTTCGATAGCGAACCGCTCCATTCCATTGAAAACAAGATAAAGGCAAAACAAGCCTCCGGGCAGTTTGATCTTGGAACGAGCTGCTAAAAGCACCACAAACAACAACAAACTGATTATCGTTTCATAAAAAGGTGTTGGAAAAACCGGTAAAGGCAAATAAGAACAATGTTCCTGCAGTTCACATCCCGGAAAGTTCACACCCGCACTGATTACATTATGCGGATAGGTATAGGCCACCATCCATTCCGGAAGAAAAGAAGGTGCCTTAAAAGATGCATGGGGTATCGCTTCCGGTTCGGCGGTACGAAATTCATGCATCAGATATACACGGTTGCGCTGCAATGCCTGTTGAAATTCCTGCTTCGAAGCAAGTTGCACCTGACCTGTAGAATCGGTTATGTAAGCGCTGTTGGGAATGCCC
>CANGQQ010000172.1 GCA_947456025.1 Chitinophagaceae bacterium
ACGGTTTCGGTGAAAGTGACCTGCCGGATCAGTTCAATTTCCTTAGAGGCAATGACTATTTCACGATCTTCGAAGAGCGGATCTTTATAAGAAGAGCCCCCGCCCTTAAATTCAACAGGACCTTTGGAAATGATGGAAGGATCCGTAAACCGAATGGCGATGCTGTCGATCAGTCCGGCCTCCCTTGAAAATAGATATAGAAATTTACCGGCCGTAACCCTTCCCTGTATCCGGAGTTCATAATTCTTTTCTGCGATCTTTTTGCATTGCACCTTCCATTGAACCCATGCCGTATCCTGAGCTTGTCCTGCGAATGAGAACAATAAGAGCAGCAATAACAAGCGCGTGAATTTCAACATATACTTCTATTGGAACCTGCTATGAGATGCAGGAGATTTAATGTCATTGATCGATGCGGAAGGTAAACTTCAGCTCGTCCGGTGGCAAACATTGTTTATCGTCACATACCATAAACTCCACATTGCCATTGACAACTGTTTTGACTTTGGACTTTAATGTTACAACTTGAATAAATTCGACTTTGTTGCTGTAAAAACGCGATTTCGATTGGGTTGCCTTATCAAAATCTTCAATCAGTTTTCCGACTTCTTTAATCGTTCCATTGAAAACAACCAACGGGTTCTTTGCAAAACTGATTTTGGTGGGTAATGCGATAGCTTCTTTACTTTGTACCTGACTGTACAAATGCCAACCGGGCATCACAGTTGCGGTAAGCTTAAGTTCATACTGTTTATCGGACAATTTCTTAACCGTATACGTCCAGTTGACCTTCGTACCGCTTTGGGCCATAGATGAAAGACTCACGAGAAGCATCAAAATAAAACCGGAGATCTTTTTCATATTGATTCATTTTACCGGAAACCGACCTTTAAGAAAAAATCATACCGTCGCCATCCTTATGCAAAGATGCCGCCATTTACGGTAAAGAAAAGTGTTAAAAATTACAAAGCAAGATTTCAGGCGACTTAAACAGCAAGGGCTGCCCCAATCAACAAGGATCTGAACACCTGACGACCATCGGTATTACCCAGTACAGAACTGGTTGCCCGTTCCGGATGTGGCATCATACCAAATACGTTCCCCTCCAGGTTTCGAATTCCGGCGATGTTTCGGCTGGCACCATTGGGATTGTGAGCAAGCGACACCTGACCGTTACGGTCGGAGTATCGATAAATGACCTGATCATTGGCTTCCAGTTGATCCAATACAGCATCTTCGGCATAATAACGTCCTTCGCCATGCGCAATTGGTATTTTCAGTCCGGTTCCGCCTGCGCCGGAGATGTACACATTTTTACAAATAAACTGCTGATTGGCGTTACGCAACAAAACACCGGGCAGAAGATGCGATTCACACAAAATCTGGAACCCGTTGCACACTCCAAGAACCTTTCCGCCTTGTGAAGCAAATTTGATCACACTTTGCATCATGGGACTGAATCGGGCAATTGCACCACAACGCAGATAGTCCCCGTAAGAAAAACCTCCGGGTAAGACAATGCAGTCGTTTTTAGAAAAAGCAGAAAGATCCTGATCTTTATGCCATAACATAATCACTTCCTGATTGAGATCATTTTGCAAAGCATCCTGCATATCTCTATCGCAGTTGGAGCCGGGAAATACAACTATACCAAATTTCATAATGATAAGAAAAAGCAAAGGTAAATCATTCAAATGGCACTAACCATGGAAGACAAAATAATTTATGGAGATCCAAAGTATTGACAACCAAACCACAAGCCCGGGTCCCCCTTTTTTACGGGGAAAATAAAAAAAGGACGCATAAAACAAGCTTACAGGCACAAGTGCAATGATAAACTGCGAATATCCCCCGTCATTATTCAGAAAGGGCATCAAAAGGGCCGTCAGCAGATAAAAGAGCATAAAACTCCAGCTTTTCCGTACATGCACCAGTAGACGACCTGAATGCTGAAAGCTGAAATACAAACCAACTACCAGCGGCAGGTTTAACAGTAAAAAAGGCACCCAGAATTTCCAATCAAAATGAAGCGAGGGTATTCGGAAGCGAAAACCCGGAAACATCGCAGGCAGTAAACTCCAGTGATCCCAAACAAATAAATAGACCAGTAAAAAATAAAAAGGTGTCAGTGCCCCCAAAAGCGCAATCAACCACTCCGTAATCACGACCGGCCTGAAAATGATCAATGCCGCAATCAGCAAAATCCAAAACAGGATCGCGGGAAAATAAAAAAAGGAACAGATAGCAAAACCAAAGCCAATATTAAACAGTTGTCCTCCGGGCTTGGAATGATTGTACAAACCAACCATACTGGGCCATGCATACACCATGATGGTATTGATGATTAAACCCGGTGACAAAACATTCCAGGCCGGCACCAGACTGGTAAGCAGTATGTAAGCAAACGCTACCAGATAATTAGGCTGCTGAAACAATTTCTGACGATTCACCAGACCGTTAAACGTTACGGCCTGTGTAAATAGTAAAAGATAAGACAGAATGGGATAAAGTAATGGGAAATAGATTGCAGGATGTCTTAAAAGATTCAGCAAGGCAACATACAAAAAGCCATCCGTGACGGTTTCATTTGGGATGACCGGCACCAGAAAATTGGGCAACTTGATCAAGATGCCCAAAAAAAACAAAATCAATACATTCAACGGATTGTTTCCGGAAAAAAATCGAATCACATGCTGAGTTTCAAACGCAAACTTTTATAAACTATCGCAACTTTCCAAATTAAATGATAAAAGGCGCTTCCATTAAAACTGGACCCGTGCAAAAACCAACGTATTTCTGTAATTGCAAGGAACAATCAATTCTTTTACCGCAACCTGCTTCCCAAATCGGATCAGGAACTCATACCCTCCATCTAAACTTCGTAAGGGTGGCATTTTAGTCAGTTGACCGGATGGTTGTAATACATAGCCCGTAAGCAGGGGTGTTCGTCTGTTCCATTCATTAAAGAGAAACAACACCTCTCCCCCGGTATTCAGGCATTGGTAAGACAATAACTGATCTGTATTGTCATCAAACTGCGACTTAGTAATCACCGAATTCCATTGCAATATTCCCTGTTTATCCACCGCTGCCACCATAACATTATCGGCATAGTAACGTACCGTTTGTGGAGCACCGTAACTATTCCATCCCCAGGGAGAACGCCATCCCCAGTTGTTGTAAGGACTCCACCCCCAATAACCTCCAAAGCCCCAAGGGGAAGCACCCTGCCAGGGATTGTCCCATCGGTTAAAATTATTGCCGCGAGAATTGTTATAAGAACTTTCTCCTGTAACGAGAAAGGATCCGTCTTTTTTCAGAAAAAAATGTTTCAGGTAAAAATCATTGAACGCGAAACGTTGCGAGCTCTCTCCTTTTGCCTTATTTCTGAATTCATCGGAGAATTCATAAGCATGTTCCTGAACAGCGTACGAACTGTCTTTTGAAACGATTGCCACAAACATTCCATCGATATTGCCACGCTTTGCTTTTGAATACAACGAAGCCAGAATGTAACGACGATTGATGTTGTCTACTTTGATGCGCAACTCATCCAGAAAAACCCGATCGAGTTGTAATGGAATTTTCTTATAAATCGGCTCAGCCGCAGGCAACACGACCAATTGCGCCTGAACGATGTAATCTCTTGAAGCCGGACGGGTCACATGACTAAACAAAAAATCGCCTGCATTGTCGAGATAAAAATCGGCAATCGACTCGGTCGTATGATCCAGAGAATAAGTGAATCCACTCCGCTTGATCAAACTCAATTGATTGCTCAACAATAAGGTTTGAAATTCAAGTTCATCTTTGGTATGATTCTTCATTTTAAAGACCATGAATTTCTGTTTGTCGTCGGATGCCAGAACAGAATAAATTTTTGAATCTCCAAAAGTAGGAATCAGCGTGGTGTCCAGTTGCTGCGGTACACCTACAGGATTTCCCAACGTATCAATTAACACGCCCATGCAATAAACGGTTCGCTTCCGCTCAAACTGATAGATAAGTAATGCATGGGTATTGCAATGGAACACATCTACATTCAGTACTCTGTCCGGAATGAATCCCAGCGACACTTTTTGAACCGCTTTCATCTCGGAGTCGTAGACCGCTATCGAATGACGGCTTCTTGTGTTTTTATAAATGAGATACCGTTGTTTGAATTTACCAATGATCTCA
>CANGQQ010000173.1 GCA_947456025.1 Chitinophagaceae bacterium
CCTGTGCTGGATCAAGGATTGCAAAACTTTAAAAACAGCGTCGAAAAACCGGTGTTGTCAAGTTGATTTCAGAAAATGCAGATTGCGTTGAATGCCTGTCCATTTGGTTCGCTTCAAAGGTGAGTGCTTAAAAATGTTCCGAAAGGCGGACTCGGATAAAGCCTCCCATTCCTTTGTCGACAGGTTCAGAATTTCCGGTATGGGTTGAAAGGCAACCTCAGTTGCAGGCTTACTGAAACGGTTCCAGGGACATACATCCTGACAGGTATCGCAGCCAAACATCCAGTTTTCAAATTTACCGTTCATCGTATCCGGAATCAGCGCATCTTTTAATTCAATCGTGAAATAGGATATGCATTGGCTTCCGTTAATAGTTTTATCGGGCAGTATGGCGTCAGTAGGACAAGCATCAATGCAACGGGTACAGGTGCCGCAATAATCTTTTTGATAGGGTGGATCGTATTCCAATTCCAGATCACAAATGAGTGTTGCAATAAAAAAGAAAGAGCCATGTTGTTTCGTGATCAAATTGCCGTTTTTTCCAACCCATCCCAAACCACTTTTAGCAGCCCATGTGCGTTCCAGAACCGGAGCAGAATCCACAAATCCTCTTCCGTTAACGGCACCAATGTGTTGTTGCATCCATTCCAGCAAGGTTTTCAATTTCGTACGAATGACATCGTGGTAGTCTTTTCCAAAAGCATATTTGGAAATACGTGGCGCATCCTGCTTTTGTTGTTCTGTTGGAAAATAATTCAGAAGTAGGGTGATGACGGATCTGGCACCCGGCACCAATAACGTGGGATCAATACGGAGGTCAAAGTATTGTTCCATATAATGCATGGACCCATGCATTCCTTTGTGCAGCCAATCTTCTAGTCTGCGGGCATCAGCATCCAGTTTCTCGGCTTTGGCGATGCCGCAATAATCAAAACCAAGTTCACGTGACTTTGATTGAATGGCCTTACGATATTGATCAGCTTTGAGATTCAAGATGCATCTTCCTCCAGATGCAAGATATGAAAGATCCGATGTACAGCAGGCGCCAGCACAATACCAATATTGGTTATGAAAACGATCCCGCTGAACAATGCATAAAAGGAAGAGAAATATTTGCCGATGGCCGATTGAATCGTAACCACAGGCCCCATACCGCTTAAAATCATGGAGGCGTTGTGCAGGGCGTCGATCCAGGGGATGTTATCGGTTACATGATATCCAACAACACCGAGCAAGAGACTCAGTGCAATCGTGAAACTCGCAACTAATACATGTGAGGTTTGTCTCCGGATGAATTTTTTTCGGGTAGCCAGTTGTTGTTTTTTATGCTCATACATACGCTTCCAATTTTTAGTTAAGTTAGGAAGATCTGAAATGTCAAATTGTGCCGGTTCTAACACCAATGTGTAATATTTACCGAATGGAATGCACGGGACTGACTTTCAGTCGGTTTGCAGATACGAAATGTGACATTGTTGCCTGTTTTGCCGATTGGATAATGATTTGCGGGTTTCTTACCGTTAAACGTTCAGCGAATGAAGTTGTCAGCAATTTCAGTTGCTGTAACGGATTTCTGCAAAACCTAAATAGTACGGTATGAATCTTGGAAATTTCACCATCAAAGCGGCCGAAGCGGTTCAACAAGCTCAGCAATTAGCGTTCAATTCTCATAATCCGAACATTGAGACCGAGCATTTTTTGAAAGCATTATTAGAGCAACAAGACTCTCCCGTAGCGTACTTGTTGAAAAAAAATAATGTAACGATGAATTTGCTCACCGGTAAATTAGAGGAAGCCATTTCGAAGTTGCCTAAAACAAGTGGCGAAGCGGCACAAACGATTGGCAGGGAAGCGAATAGTGTGGTCCTGCGGGCAGGAGCTGCCTTAAAAGCATTTGGTGATGAATTTGTTACTCCTGAACATCTGTTGCTTGCCATCGTGCAGGGAAATGATGGTACTGCCAAGCTTTTGAAAGAAGCCGGACTAACCGAAAAGGGATTGGTCACGGCCATCAAAGATTTGCGAAAAGGCGAATCCGTTAAGAGTCAAACACAGGAAACACAATTCAATGCACTCAACAAATATGCAAAAAACCTGAATGAGCTGGCGCGTCAGGGAAAACTGGATCCGGTAATCGGTCGCGATGAAGAAATCCGTCGCACGCTTCATATCTTAACCCGCAGGTCCAAAAACAATCCCATTCTGGTGGGAGAGCCCGGTGTAGGTAAAACAGCCATCGCAGAGGGATTGGCGATGCGCATCATGAACGGTGATGTGCCTGAAAACCTGAAGTCAAAAGTCATCTATGCTTTGGATATGGGACAGTTGATTGCTGGTGCCAAATACAAAGGCGAATTTGAAGAGCGTCTCAAAGGTGTGGTCAAGGAAGTGAGCACGAGTGAAGGAGAAATCATTTTGTTCATCGATGAAATTCACACGCTGGTAGGAGCCGGTGGTGGTGAAGGTGCAATGGATGCCGCTAATATTTTGAAACCGGCACTTGCAAGAGGAGAGCTGCGGGCGATTGGTGCCACAACATTGAATGAATATCAAAAGTATTTTGAAAAAGATAAAGCACTGGAACGGCGTTTTCAAAAGGTAATGATCGACGAACCTTCTCCGGAAGATGCCATTTCAATTTTGCGGGGATTGAAAGATCGTTATGAAACACACCATCATGTACGCATCAAGGACGAGGCCATCATTGCCGCCGTTGAATTGAGCAGTCGGTATATTACAGATCGCTTTTTGCCCGATAAGGCCATTGATCTTATCGATGAAAGTGCAGCAAAATTGAGACTCGAAATGAACAGTATGCACGAAGATCTGGACATTCTGGAACGTCAGATTCGTCAGCTCGAGATCGAACGGGAAGCCATCAAGCGTGAAAACGATGAGGTCAAGCTCAAGCAGTTGAATACAGAAATTGCAAACCTGTCTGTCGATCGCGATACCCTCATGGCCAAATGGAGGGCCGAGAAAGAACTTGTTGAAAAAGTACAACAGGCAAAAGCCGAAATCGAAAACCTGAAGTTGCAAGCCGAACGTGCCGAGCGGGAAGGGAATTATGGGTTGGTTGCTGAAATCCGTTACGGCAAAATCAAAACACAGGAAGAGCAGATCGTCCTTTTAACCACTCAGCTTTCCGGTACCGGCGAAAAACGCTTGTTGAAAGAAGAAGTGGATGCGGAAGATATCGCCGAAAATATCGCCAAAATGACCGGAATACCGGTAGCCAAAATGATGCAGAGTGAACGGGAAAAATTGCTGCATCTTGAAGAAGAATTACACCAGAGGGTAGTGGGTCAGGAAGAAGCCATCGTTGCCGTTGCCGATGCTATTCGCAGGAGTAGGGCCGGACTGAGTGATCCGAGAAAACCCATTGGCTCGTTTATTTTCCTGGGAACAACCGGTGTGGGAAAAACCGAACTCGCAAAAGCGCTGGCCGATTATTTGTTTGATGACGAAGGCATGATGACCCGTATCGATATGAGTGAATATCAGGAAAAACATACCGTTTCAAGACTCGTGGGAGCACCTCCCGGATACGTGGGTTATGATGAAGGCGGACAATTAACCGAAGCGGTACGTCGCAAGCCTTACAGTGTAGTATTACTGGATGAGATCGAAAAAGCACATCCCGATGTTTGGAATGTGTTGTTACAGGTTTTGGACGACGGGCGCCTGACCGATAACAAGGGGCGTGTTGTCAATTTCAAAAACACAATCATCATCATGACCAGCAATATCGGTAGTTCCATCATTCAGGATGCTTACGAAAATGTGAAGGAGGAGGATCTGGAAGAAGTGGCCGGCAGAACCAAGGTTGAAGTAATGAACCTCCTGAGGCAAACGGTTCGCCCCGAATTTCTAAACAGGGTGGATGAAATCATCATGTTTGCTCCCTTGTTGAAAAAGGAAATCAGAGCCATCATAAAAATTCAACTAAGGAATTTGCAAAAACAGGTTGCGGAAAGCGGTATTCATTTGGATTTTACGGATTATGCTTTGGATTATCTGGCCGAAAACGGTTTTGATCCCCAGTTTGGAGCCAGACCTCTTAAGCGACTGATACAGAAAGAGATCGTGAATCTGCTCAGCCGTAAAATCCTGGCCGGAGAAATCGATAAAACGAAGCC
>CANGQQ010000174.1 GCA_947456025.1 Chitinophagaceae bacterium
GAAGCCCTGCAATACGGAATTGTAGACGGCATCCTCGATAAGCTGTAAAATCCTTAACGGAATACAACAAAAGGGAGATGAAAACGTTATTCATCTCCCTTTCTGTTTCTATACTATGATTATCTGAAAGGCTTTATTATCTTTGAAAGAAGTTTCTGCTCAGGAAACTTTGTAAATTATTTAGAGAATGGCGAAAAACAACGTACTCCACTGTTCATTTTGCGGACGCAGCAGGGATGAGGTTAAAATTCTGATCGCAGGTCAGGATGGACATATCTGTGAAAACTGTGTGGAACATGCAACCGAAATCATTCAGCAGGAACTGCAACAACGGAGCGAGCAAAATGCTTCGGGCTTTAAACTGACTGTAAAAAAACCCGTTGAGATCAAACGCTTTCTGGACGAATACATCATTGGTCAGGACGATGCCAAAAAAGTATTGGCTGTTGCGGTTTACAACCACTACAAGCGTCTGAAACAAAAATCGGAAAACGATGTAGAAATTGAAAAAAGCAACATCGTGATGGTGGGTGAAACCGGCACAGGTAAAACCCTGCTGGCCAAAACCATTGCACGTTTGCTCAATGTACCGTTTGCCATTGTGGACGCAACGGTCTTCACCGAAGCCGGTTATGTAGGCGAAGATGTGGAAAGCATTCTAACCCGTCTCCTGCAGGTTTGCAACTACGATGTGGCCGCTGCCGAAAAAGGCATCGTTTACATCGACGAAATCGATAAAATTGCCCGTAAGGGTGACAACCCCTCCATTACCCGTGATGTAAGCGGTGAAGGTGTGCAACAGGGCATGCTCAAATTGCTGGAAGGAACCGAAGTACTGGTACCGCCGCAGGGAGGACGTAAACATCCGGAACAGAAACTGATCAAGATCAACACGCAAAACATCCTGTTCATCTGCGGTGGTGCTTTTGACGGCATCGACAAAGTGATTGCACGGCGCGTGAACACCAATGCCATTGGTTTCAATGTGAACAAGGAAGAGCAGGAACTGATGAAGAAAAACCTGTTGCAGCATGTGAACGCACAGGACTTGAAATCGTTTGGTTTGATTCCTGAATTGCTGGGACGTTTACCCATCGTTACCTACCTCAACCCGTTAGACCACGCCACGTTACGTGAAATTTTAACGACACCTAAAAACGCACTGATCAAACAATACATCAAACTGTTTGAACTGGAAGGTATCGAATTGCAAATCGATACGGAAGTGTACGATTTTATGGTGGACAAAGCCATGGAATTTAAACTGGGTGCCCGTGGTTTGCGCAGCATCTGTGAAAGCATCTTAACCGATGCCATGTTTGACTTGCCGGGTACAGACGCCAAGCAGTTCCACCTCACACTGGATTACGCAAAACACAAGTTCGATAAGAGCCGCCTCAACATGTTGAAAGTAGCCTGATCGACACATTGAATATGCTAACAATAAAAAAACCGGAATTGCTCCGGTTTTTTTATTGAGTCGCCGCAATCAGATTTTTTTGCACCGACAACCCTACAGATTTTTTTCTACAGTTGCACGGATAATGAAATCGCCGCTCAAACCAAGACTTGGTGATGACACCCAGCTTCCACCTGTTTTGATCCAGTTGGCAGTCGCCTTGACCGTACCATCCTGATCCACCGCAACGGAAGGCAAACCCGCAGCGGTCATCTCAATGGCCACACGAATGCTGCCGCCACCATTCACCACAATCAATTTGTCGCGCAAATCAATTTGCTGCAGTTGGTTATCCGAAGCGGCAATGGAATACGTTGAACTGAACAACAATGCACCCGGCGTTCCTACTCCAATGTCTTTGTAAATTTTCAGAACGATATCGCGTGATGCAGGTGTTGCACCGGTTCCACCAAACAAAAACTGAACAGCGGTTACCTGAAAGGTATTGCTTACAGGACCAAGCGTAACCTCGGCCGTTTCGCCAACCACAAATCCGGCCTGAAAAGCTTTTGCACCGCCGGTTGTAAATCCGTCGTTCTGTAGCTGAAGAGTTTGGGTTTGAGGGGCATCGTTCTTTTTTTTACAGGCCGTGAACGTGAACATAAAAAGGAAGCAAAGAAGGAGTGCGTTTTTCATAACCGTTGATTTGGGCTAAAGGTAGGAACCCCATAAAGCGCCGACAATGACCTGTATCATAGGCGGTGATACTTGTAACTTGTAAACCTGATTCCTGGCATTAAAAGACCAGCCTTCCTTAACAGCCATTCATCCTATTCGTTTAAAGGCACGATTTAACAGGAAGGGCGTCGTTACGGTGGTGAGCACACCCATGATGACTAAAATTGAAAAGATTTCTGTACCAATCAATCCGTTTCGATAGGCAATGTTGGCGATAACCAGCTCCATAATTCCTCTGGCATTGAGTCCGATGCCAAGTGTGAGGGACACCTGTCCATTAAGTCCGGCAATTCTGCCACCCAGGTACCCTCCAACGATCTTGGATACATACGAAACTGCGATCACCGCAAGCAAGAGCCCCACATGATCAATAGCAGACATCTTAAACTCGAGTCCGATACTGGCAAAAAATATAGGCGCAAGAAAACCCATCGCCATACTGCCGGTTGATGTTTCAATTGCTTTCAAATTTTCTTTGCCAATCAAGGTGTCACTGATGAGCATGGAAGCGAAAAACGTTCCTACAATAAAATGAAGACCCAGGTTTTCTGTTACGGTTGAAAACAACAAGATGAAAACAAACAACAATCCAAACAAGGGTTCCTTGCCTTTCAAAAAACGCACCAGTTGATCCAATGATTCCTGAATGTAATTCCCTTTACGAACGATTTTTTTAATGACGATGTAAACAAAAGTCAAAAGCGAAACAAAAACGACAAGCTTCAAAAGTGAAATGGAACTTGCTTTGAGAATCGAAGCAATGGACTTATCGGTGTCTTTGATGTTGAGCAAAACGCCTAAAATTGAAAGCGCCAGAACGTCATCAAAAATGGCAATTGAAATGATCTTCTGCCCCACTTCCGAATTGATCTTTTTCAGATCCATCAAAATACGAACGCTTACCGGAAGCGCTGTAATGGCAACACACAAGCCAATAAAAACAGTGGTCATGATATCCTGATCAAAATAGGTACCCACGGCAATGCCGCTGAAGATCGGAATGAAGAAGGCCAAAATAGAAATGATGACACCCCGGCCTTTCATGGACTTCAGGATATCGTCAATATTGATTTCGAGTCCGGCCAGGATCACGAGAAAAAAAATGCCCAACTCCGAAATCACTTTGATGTCTTCTGTCCGATGGATGAGATTCAAAATACTCGGACCTAAAATGATCCCTGCGATGATTTCGCCAATCATGGCAGGTTGTTTGATGCGCGCGAACAGTTCTCCGAATATCCGGGCCGCAACCAATAAAATCAACAGATTGGTAAACAACGGAAGCTGGAAATAAGGCTCATTCATATTCCTTCAAATATAAATTATTTCAATGGGGTTTCCCGATACCCTACTGAAGATCAACCTGTTTTGAAACACCCAACAGGAAACTTCTCAAGAGGAGAAACCTCCAAATAAGGCTGATTGTTTTTTTCGATTTCATCAAAAGATAACCCGGGCTTGTAGAAGAAAAGGGCCTCTGTCGTTTAAACCGACCCACCGTTTTCATGGATCGCACATCCCGAATAGAGTTGATGCACGCGCTTTTTTGAATACAGCATTCCGCAGTTCGGGAATCTCACAATTGCTTCCAAGGTAGCAGTACCATAGCTGCATACGGCAACCAACTAAGCTGCCTGTAGCCGCTTGCCGTTCCGTCCCCAATTGCTGATTGCATTTCGCAAAGGCTTTTCAAAATAGGTATAGCTCAACGCCGACAAGACGATTAACACGAACAGATTGAGGAAAAACAGCCATTCCGGGTGCCCTTTCAAGTCGGCAATATGTTTGGGCAGCAATACGTTTCCCCATTTAAAAACCGGCACCTGCAAAATGTAAATGCCGTAACTGATATCGCCCAGAAAGATACCAATCCTGCTTTTGGAGAGGCGTGCCAGCAAACCTTCGTTCAAGGCAATCAATACAATGAGCGGCACAAAGAAAACAGCCAGCAGACCGTTGTGATACACGAGTCCGAAATTGAATTTCA
>CANGQQ010000175.1 GCA_947456025.1 Chitinophagaceae bacterium
AAGGAATGGATGTAAATGATGAAATGCGTCAGCAGATCATTGAAATGCTCTGGAACAATCAGGTTGATGAAACGATCTTAAAAGCAGAATACAAAAAAGCAGGCATTACGTTTTCTTCCGTTGATATGAACGATGCGCTTTACGGCGACAATCCTCCTCCGGTATTGGCACAACAATTCAAAGATGAAAAGACAGGTGCCTATGATGCGAATGCAGCACGCCAGTTTATCAATTCATTACGCAAGAAAAAAGCAGATGATCCTCAACGTCGTTACATCGAGCAGAACCTGATCGATTATTTAATCAGCAATGGATTGAGAACTAAGTACAGCACCCTTTTAGCGGGTAGTGTATTTTATCCTAAATGGTTAAACGACAAAGAACTGGCGGAAGAAAACGGAATTGCTTCGATCAGCTACGTGACTGTACCTTATTCTATTATACCCGATACAACCGTACAAGTTACAGACGAAGACATTAATAATTATATCCGTAAAAGAAAACAGGAATACAAACAAGAACGCACCCGTTCTTTTTCCTATGTTTTATTTGATGCAGCACCATCTTCATCAGATTCTGCAGCCATTTTAAACACATTAACTGTACAAAAGCAAGCATTTACCGAAGCACAGGATGCGGCAGCATTTTTGAATGCCAACAATTCTGCAGTTGCTTTATTTGATGGGTTTGTACTGAAATCTAAAATGCAGGTTCCCAATGTCGATTCCATTCAAAATCTTCCCATAGGCGGTGTTTATGGCCCCTATCTCGATGGCGGTAATTTTGTTCTTGCACGGATGCTCGAAAAACGCCCAATGGCAGATTCGGTTAAATGCAGACACATTCTGATTGGAACGAAAGATGCACAAAGCGGACAGGAAATCATGAGCGACAGTATTGCAAAACGCAAGGCCGATAGTATCATGACTGCGGTTGCAGGTGGTGCCAGCTTTGCAACATTGGCTACACAATACAGCACCGACCCCGGAAGTAAAGACAAGGGTGGTGAATATGAATTCAGTTCACAGCAGTTCGGTAATCTGGCAAAACCCTTTGCAGAGTTTATTTTCTACAATGGAGCCGGATCCAAACGTGTCGTTAAAACAGATTTTGGATGGCACTATATTGAGGTGCTTGAGCAAAAGAAAGTAGAGCCGGCTTACAAAGTCGCTTATTTTTCAAAAGCGATTGAACCCAGCGACGAAACCATCAGCGCAGCCAATACAACAGCAACTCAGTTTGCATCCGAAAGCAGAGATGCTTCCGGTTTTGAAAAGAATGTACGCAAATACAAACTTACACCCCGTGTTGCTGAAGTAAAACCCACGGAATATTCTATTCCCGGAATTGGAAGCGCACGTCGTTTGGTAAAATGGATCTATCAGAACGATAAAGGAGCCGTTTCAGAGCCCGAAAGTTTTGGTAATCAATACATCGTTGCACTGATTACGGAAGTAAGAGAAGAAGGTCTGCCGGATGCTAAAACCATTCGTCCACAGGTAGAAGCGTTCATACGTAACCAGAAAAAAGCTGCGCAATTGATATCGAAGATCGGCAACAGTCGTGATCTTACTGCAATAGCCACTTCGTTTAATACAAATGTGATGCGTGCCGACAGTATCTCCTTTGCGGCTCCGTTTATTCCCAATGTTGGAAATGAAGCCATCGTTATTGGTGCAGCGTTCAATACACAGCAGCAGGGAAAAGTCTCTGATCCGTTCGCCGGAAGCAGTGGTGTTTTTGTCATCAAAACCGAGTCTTTAGGTATGAAACCTTCTGCAGATCCCGGTTATGCCATCCGTCGTATGCAAAAAGAACAATCCACCAAAGGAAACCTTGCCTATAAATCAACCGATGCATTACGTAAATCGGTTAAAATAACAGACAACCGAATCGACTTTTATTGATAGGTTAAATCACTTCTTGACAAAAGCAGAAGGAACACCTTCTGCTTTTTTACTATCGTAGATTTACGATGCTTCGCATGAAAAACTACGATGTGCTTGTACAAACAAATACTATGTTTGATATTTGTTCTGTTTTCAGAATGGAATATGGGTTTGTTGTATTCGGAGTTCAATTTCCGACACAAGGATTTTAAACCAGCCAATTCAATAAGTGGAATCATTTATTGGCCTTAATAGAATGCATTTAGTATGAACGGAGTCATTGTAAACAGAGTTGCTGATAGCGGATTGGAAACAATCGATCTGGCTACATTTTTACCCAAGCAAGAACCGCTCCTTTTTGACCTGAAAGATTTTTTATTCAAGGGCTTGATTTTAAAGGAAAAAGATTTCAGGGCTGCTTTAACAACATTCGACTGGACTCAATTTCTGGGAAGAACAGTACTTGTAACCTGCTCAGCCGATGTTGTTATACCCATGTGGGCATACATGCTGGTCGCTACCAACCTGGCACCCTTTGCGAATAACATGTTTCTAATGAACGAAGCGCAATGGCGTAATCAGGAATTGGTAAAAGCCATACGCAACATCGATACGGAAGTTTATCGTGATCGGCGTGTTGTAATTAAGGGTTGTGGAAAAGAACCGATTTCTGAAGAGGCTTATTTTGAAATCACACAAAAATTGCAACCTGTTGTTAAAAGCATCCTGTATGGCGAGCCCTGCAGCACGGTGCCTGTTTATAAAAAAAGTAAAACAAGTTCTGAAAACCAACCATGAGCATGCACTGGAACGATTTTACAAATTACCACCCCTATCGTCTTACGACCAAACAAAGACGCTTTATTAAACATTGGGAAAAGCGCCGTCAAATTCCTCGTTGGAAATATTTACTGTTCTACGGTGTACTGAGAGAGGGCCTGATCTTCTTTTTTCTGATTAAGCTGATTCAGTTTCTTTTTGATTCGAACAGTTTCTCATCGTTGTACACAAGTGTAGGAGGAATTCTGTTTTTAATCTTTGAAATCTTCTTTTGGCTCGGCGGAGGATTGGTTGTAGGCTGGTTCAAACACCGCAGCTTTGAAACAGAATATGAAATGCTGAAAAGCATGGAGCATTATTAACTCAGAACCAATCTCTTTTCTTAAAGATCCACATCATTGCTACAGGTATCAGAAGCATTAATGCCATTGCAATGAAAAAGCCATACGGATTGTGCAACCAGGGAATGCGTTCAAAGTTCATTCCAAAAATACCGCCAATCACTGTAGCGGGAGCCAGCAAACAGGTTACGATTGCCATCACCTTCATCACTTCATTCATCTTCAGGTTTACATTACTTAAATATAGATCATGCAAGTTCATCATCATGTCCCGGTAGTTTTCTGCCAGATCGTTTGCTTGTATGATGTGATCGTATACATCTTTAAAATACTTTTCTGTTCTTTCTTCCAATAAGTCGTTTTCGCTTCGAAGGATACCATTAATGATATCGCGAACCGGATTGATGTTTCTTTTCAAAACGATCATTTCTTTGCGCAGTTGATTGATTTTTGCAAGCGTACGGTTATTGGGATTCCTAATGATGTCTTCTTCCAGCAACTCAATTTTTTCACTCAATTTCTCCATGACAATGAAGTAATTGTCAACAATCAAATCGATCATTGTGTAGAAAAGATAGTCCGTTCCATTGTTTCGGATTTTATTGTTTTTGAATTGTAGTTTATCCCTCAGGCTGTTAAATACATCACGATCTGCATCTTCCTGAAAACTGAGGATAAAACGATCGCCCATTACAATTGAGATTTGTTCTACTTCAACGGTGCTGTATTGTTCGTTAAAATAAAGCATGTTGAGCAAACAAAAGATTACACCTTCCAACTCGTCCATTTTAGGACGTTGCCCAACACTTAAAATATCTTCCTGAATCAGTGGATGAATGCCATAATGCGTACACACTTCATCAATATCTTTTCTTCGGATACCGTCGAGGTTGATCCAGGTAACTTTGGAAGAGTTTTTGTATCTGAAACAATC
>CANGQQ010000176.1 GCA_947456025.1 Chitinophagaceae bacterium
GCCGAACAGCATTTTCCCTAAAAATCCGCGCAGGAAGGGCTCATCGGCATCGGTAATATGCGAAGGCACAAACTGACGCAGCCATTCCATCAGGTTCAGTGGCTCCTTAAAAAAGGCATTGTTCTCCACCGGCAAATAGGCTTTGGTAACGGTGGTTCCCCATTCATATTTTCCGCTATCGGCCTGCTCTTCGCCATTAATGATGTCAAAGAAATGCGTCACGGCCAGGGGATCTTTACTGATAACGGCAATTTTATCGCCTTTATTCGCCGTAAAACTGATCTTATCAAACAACACACGTCCATCAACGGATTTCTTCAGGTTTTCGAGATTGAGGATCTGATTCCCCACTTCACGCAAGGGCTGAAAAATGATCCCGGGATATTTCCGGTTGGAAGGTTCAATTTCATCAATGGTCAGTTTCTCCAGCGCTTTCTTACGGGCGGTGGCCTGACGCGATTTCGACGCATTGGCACTAAAACGCGCGATAAAGTCGATCAGGGCCTGACGCTTATCTTCGGTTTTCTTGTTCTTATCGCTCAACTGGCGCGCCATCAATTGCGAAGACTCGTACCAGAACGAGTAGTTTCCGGTAAAGACCTTGATTTTTTGACGGTCCACATCGGCAACATGGGTACAAACGGCATCCAGAAAGTGACGATCGTGGCTCACCACCAGTACAATGTTTTCGTAATCGGCCAGGAAGTTCTCGAGCCAGCCGATGGTTTCAATATCCAGTCCGTTGGTAGGCTCATCCAGCAACAGGATGTCCGGATTTCCAAACAGCGCCTGCGCCAGCAACACCCGCACTTTGAGGTTGGAGGGGATGTCTTTCATCAGACTGTTGAGGTATTCGTCTCTGATGCCCAGTCCGTGTAAAAAACTGGCCGCATCGCTTTCGGCGGTATAGCCGCCCATTTCGCCAAACTCGGCTTCAAGGTGACCGGCACGCATCCCGTCTTCTTCGCTGAAATCGGGTTTGAGGTAGATGGCGTCTTTTTCCTGCATCACCTCCCACATTTTTTTATGTCCCATCAGCACCGTGTTCAACACCGTATGCTCGTCAAATTCAAAGTGGTTTTGCTTCAACACCGCCATCCGCTCACCGGGTGTAATGTCAACCGATCCCTTGTTGGGCTCGATCTCCCCGCTCAGGATTTTAAGAAAGGTACTTTTACCGGCACCGTTGGCACCAATAATGCCGTAACAGTTCCCTTTGGTGAAATTGATGTTCACTTCATCAAACAATACCCGTTTGCCGTAGGCGAGGGTTATATTTCTTGCACTGATCATAGCTTCCTGTTTTTAAGAGGTACAGATCCTGGAACCTGTACCTTTTTGATTTGGGGTGCAAAGGTACAAAGACGGCAGCACAATACAGGGAAGGGAAACGGGTTAATGGCAGCGGCTGAAAATTTTTCCTGATTGGTCGCCCGATTGCCGTTCCGACTTGTCAATCTGTCACGGAACCCTTTGCTGGTACTTTTTTTGAGCAGTGCAGACAAAATTGATTTTTTATGCAAACCGGAAGCATTCGTGTTCAAACGGAAAATATTTTCCCCATCATTAAGAAGTTTCTTTACAGCGATCATGAAATATTCCTGCGGGAACTGGTCAGCAATGCCGTAGATGCCACTCAAAAACTCAAAACCCTGTCCTCGCTGGGCGAAGCCAAAGGCGATCTGGGCGAATTGAAGGTAACCGTTACCCTCGATAAGGAAGCCGGCACCATTACCATCTCAGACAAAGGTGTGGGCATGACCGCGGAGGAAGTGGAAAAATACATCAACCAGGTAGCCTTCTCCGGAGCGGAGGAGTTTGTTCAGAAATACAAGGGCCAGAACGAAAACACCATCATCGGGAAGTTTGGTCTGGGTTTTTACTCTGCCTTCATGGTAAGTAAAAAAGTAGAGGTCATCACCAAGAGCTTTAAAGACAGTCCGGCCATGCGCTGGGAATGCGATGGCAGTCCGGAATACCAGTTGGAAGAAACCAACCTGCGTACCGAACGCGGAACCGACATTGTTTTGTATGTGGACGAAGAAAGCAAGGAGTTTCTGGAAGACGAACGCCTCAAAGGCATCTTGAAACGGTTCTGCCGCTTTTTGCCGGTAGCTATTTTTTATGGCGAGGAGCAGATCAACAATACCCAACCGTTGTGGGTGAGGAAACCTTCGGAGCTCACAGCGCAGGACTATCAGGATTTTTACAAAGAACTCTACCCCTTCAGTGATGCGCCGTTGTTCTGGATCCATCTCAATGTGGATTATCCGTTCAACCTCACCGGTATCCTGTATTTCCCGAAAATCAAACAGAGCTACGAAATCCAGAAAGACAAAATACAACTCTATTGCAATCAGGTGTTTGTAACCGATGAAGTGAAGGATATCGTTCCCGAATTTCTGATGTTGCTGCATGGTGTCATCGACAGTCCGGATATCCCGCTCAACGTGAGCCGCAGTTACTTGCAAGGCGACCCCAACGTGAAAAAGATCAATGCGCACATCACCAAAAAAGTGGCCGACAAGCTGGATGAAATCTTCCGCAACGAGCGCAAGGAGTTTGAAGAAAAATGGGAAAGCCTCGGACTGTTTGTGAAATACGGCATGATGACCGATGACAAGTTCCTCGACAAAGCCAACAAGTTTCACATCCTGAAAGCCACCGACGAAGCAACATTCTATACCCTGGAAGAATACCGCAATGCTACGGAAGTACTTCAGAAAAACAAAGAAGGGAAACTGGTCTTGTTATACACCAGCAATGCCGTTGAGCAAAACACCTTCATTAAAGGTGCCGCTGCCAAGGGCTACAAAGTGGTGGAACTGGGAACGATGGTGGATTCTGCGTTCATCAACCACATGGAAATGAAATGGGAAAACGTGGTGTTCCGCCGTGTGGATGCCGATATTGCCGACAACCTCATTGACAAACAGGATGATCTCAAAAGCGTTTTGAGTGAAGACGAAACCAAGCAACTCAAAGAGTGGTTCAACCTGCAATTGACCGATCTGCATCTGAACGTGGAAGTGAAAGGCCTGAGTGTGGATGCGCCACCCGTGATTGCCACCCGTCCCGAAATGATGCGCCGCATGAAAGACATGGCGCACATGAGCGGACCCATGGGCAGCTTCTACGCGCAGATGCCCGATGAAGTGGAACTGACTGTAAACGGCAACCATCCCGTTTACCGCACCATTTTGAGTGCAGACAATAAAGAAAAAGGGAAAGAGATGGTACACAACCTGGCCGATCTGGCACTGCTCTCGCAGGGCTTACTCAAAGGCAGCCAGTTGACCGAGTTCATCAACCGGAGCGTAACCTTGATGCAGGGCCCGGCAAGCAGCGTTTTAACAGCAGATGTATAAACAAAACGGATCTTCATAACAAGAAAGCCTTTCGTACAGAAAGGCTTTCTTGTTATGATACGAAGCGCATCCACTTACTTAGACGAGCATTGTAAAAAGACCACGAAGGATTTCTAGAGCGTTATAAACTACCCTCTTGTTCTCCTATCCACTCGATTTTCGCGGCGGTCCCGTACGTTTTCTCTGCGGTCGCGCACATCTGAGCTCATGTTGGCGTCCTCGTCAATAGGCCTTTCTATTGTTGGCCTCCGTAATCAATCGCTCTGAGCGTTGTTTGGCGGGGACGCCAACAACAGCGAAAAAAATACCTACTAGCTGCTCATATGAAAGAGGTAGACAATACCACCCCAAAATGGGCAATACTGTCTACCTTTGGGGCAAAAAGGTAGCAGGATAAACAAGTTGTAGGCAATTTTAAAACAGACACCTAATTTATGGAATTACCACCATTATCACCCGACGAAATAGAAAAGTTTGACAATCTTCTTTTCTTCTTAAAGCAAAACGACAATGGCTTTATCGACATAATGACTTATTGTAATCAACAGTGGGGTGACAATTACAA
>CANGQQ010000177.1 GCA_947456025.1 Chitinophagaceae bacterium
ACGCAGCACGGCATTTTGAATGATTTTGACAAAAACTTTACAGAAAAAGGGCTTTATGAAGCAGCCCCTTCATTCAAATCTCTGGTTTTAGGAATGAACGAACAGGCACCTTCTGAGGAATTCGCACAATCGTATCTCGCACAGGCTAAAAACTTCATTGCCTTTGCGAAGCAATTCCGTGAAACCGCTGTGCTCTCCGAAAAACAAGGATAAGAACTAAAGACTATAAATAAATAAAGGGCGTCAACTTAGACGCCCTTTATTTATTCTCCCAAGGCCCGAAATACAGTTCCGGATCCGGAATTTTCAAACCAGGAAAAACGGGGATAGAGTTGAATAACATCCCCTAAAAAAATTAAAGACGGTGAGCTGAATTGTTTTCCTTCAAAATCGGTCATGCAATTTTGCAAGGTAGATATGTGCACTTGTTGAAAAGGAGTTGCTACCTGCTCCAAAACAGCCAAGGGCGTTTCCGGTTTGCATTGATATTGCAACAAGAATCCGGTCAATAGTTTCAAGTTTTGAACCCCCATATAAAAAACACGGGTATCACTGGTTGTAGCCAGTGAACGCCATTGTTCTTCTGAAAATTGCGCATTGGGATTGAATGCAACGAATTGAACACCTTGTGCAAACCCTCTTGCCGTTAAAGGGATCCCGGTGTAGGCCGAAGCTCCTGAAGCAGCCGTTATGCCGGGAATGATTTCAAAAGGCAGGTTTTCCCGAACAAGCATTTCCAGCTCATCGAGAATATTACTGAAGAAGGCCGTATCGCCTCCTTTCAAACGCAACACAAGTTTACCTTCTTGGGCAGATGCTAAAATCACGTCATTCACCTGCTCTTGCGTATAGGAGGCATCGTTGTACCCTTGTTTTCCGGCCATAATAACCCGTACATCTTTACGGGCATTCCGGGAAATAATTTCGGGATTGACGAGTCGGTCGGTGATAATCACATCGGCCAGTGCCAGGTACTTTTGCAATTTGATTGTGATCAGATCCGGATCCCCCGGACCGGCACCCGCCAAAATAACCTTTGATCCTTCACCGACATGCTCCGACATAATTCTTTGATTTTTGTATCAACTCAACAAAACAGCAGCCACTGTACTGTTGCTGGTTTCATCTACTAAGATGGCAGATCCGTTGCCGCTCAGTTGCTCATAATGATCAAACACCAAGGGCGCAGCAGTTTTAATGGTCGCTTTTACCACTTCATTTAATTTAACCGATCCTTCAACGGGCTGACGTTGCAATGTATTTACATCCAACTTGTATTCCAGATTACGAACCATAGCTTTTACAAGTCTGCTGTTGTGTTGTAACAAATATTTATTGCCGGTTTGAAGCGGTTTATCATCGAGCCAACACAACAATACTTCCATTTCAGTTGCTGTTTGCGGCACATTATCAACCCGAACAATGGAATCACCTCTGCTGATATCGATATCGTCCTGTAAATGTATGACTGCACTTTGAGGAGCAAAAATCTCATCTGTTTCCACACCTGCAATTTCCAGTTTTGAAATGGTCGTTTCAATTTGTTGTGGCAACACCAATACCTTGTCCCCTTTTTTGTATATACCACTGATTACTTTTCCGGCATATCCTCTGTAGTCATGTAAATCTTCCGTTTGAGGACGTATCACATACTGAACCTGAAAACGGGGATCTTCTAAGTTCACGTCCTTTGACAATTCGATGGTTTCCAAAAACTCCAACAAAGGTTTTCCCTGATACCAGGGTGTTTTCGCTGACGCATCTACAATGTTATCACCTTGCAAAGCGCTCATCGGAATATAGGTTATGTCTTTCAGATTCAGCTGGCGTGCCACTTCAGAATAGTCTGCAACGATTTGATCATAAACTTCTTTTGAAAAGTCAACGAGATCCATTTTATTGATGGCAACCACTACATGGGGAATTCTCAATAAAGATGCAATGATCGAATGTCTGCGGGTTTGCTCAACGACACCCTGACGAGCATCGATCAATACAATAATCAGACTCGCATTGCTGGCACCGGTAATCATGTTACGCGTATATTGAACGTGTCCCGGCGCATCGGCGATAATGAATTTCCGGCGCGGTGTTGTAAAGTAACGGTAGGCCACATCAATGGTAATTCCTTGTTCCCGCTCTGCACGAAGTCCGTCGGTTAAAAGCGCCAGATCAATTTCGCCATTCGCCTTGTTCTTGGTACTTTTCTCTATTGCTTCCAGTTGATCGGCCAATATACTTTTACTGTCGTACAACAGCCGTCCGATCAATGTACTTTTTCCATCATCTACACTACCTGCGGTGATAAACCTTAAAATGTCCATATTGGGTTTTATTGAAAAGTCAGTTAATTAAATTTCAGCTTCATGCTTTTAGAAATAGCCGCCCTTTTTACGATCTTCCATGGCAGCTTCTGTTACTCTATCATCAATGCGCGTTTCGCCTCTTTCGCTGATACGGGTTGCCTTGATCTCATCAACCACTTCATCCAGTGTTGTGGCTAAACTCTCAACAGCAGCAGTACAGGTCATATCCCCAACGGTACGATAGCGAACCATCTTTTTAAGAATAATATCGTTTGGCTCAATGGTAACAAAGGGAGAAACCGCAATCAATTGTCCTTCGTGTACAATAACCTCACGCTCATGCGAAAAATAAATAGACGGCAAAGGAATGGCTTCGGTTTTAATGTAATTCCAAACATCCAGTTCGGTCCAGTTGCTGATAGGGAACACGCGCACGTTTTCACCTTTGTGGATACGACCGTTGTAGATATTCCAAAGTTCGGGACGTTGCAATTTGGGATCCCATTGTCCGAAATCGTCTCTTACTGAAAAGATCCGCTCCTTTGCTCTTGCTTTTTCTTCATCTCTCCGGGCGCCACCGATACAGGCATCGAACTTAAACTCTTCGATGGTATCCAACAAGGTGTACGTTTGCAACCAGTTTCTACTGGCAAACTTACCCTTAGGCTCCGTGAGGTTACGCTGCTTGATGGTATCTTCCACTTTCCGGACGATTAATGTTGCACCAACTTCTTTTGCCAGCCAATCGCGATACTGCAAGGCCTCTTCAAAATTGTGACCCGTATCGATATGTACCAGCGGAAAAGGAATTTTGCCCGGAGCAAATGCTTTTTTGGCCAGTTGCACCAGTGTAATGGAATCTTTTCCGCCACTAAACAACAAAGCCGGGCGCTCAAACTGCGCTGCTATTTCACGAAATATGTGAATACTTTCTGCTTCGAGTTGCTCCAGGTAATTTAAATGATAAGAACTCATGTGATCGTTCAATTTAGTCTACAATGCCAGTAGGTTTAATAAATAAAAAATTAATCCTTGTTCTCAGATACGGGGTGCTCATGCAAGCCGCACTCTTTCTTGGATGCGTCCTCCCACCACCAACGGCCGGCTCTGAAGTCTTCGCCCGAACGAACAGCTCTGGTACAAGGTGCACATCCGATACTTACAAAACCTTTATCATGCAAGGAATTGTAGGGTATCTGATTTTGGAACGCAAAGTTCTTAACTTCTTCGGCATTCCAATGCAAAAGAGGGTGAAATTTTATAATTTGATTGGCTTCATCCCACTCTACCTGTTCCATAGACTGACGGTTGCCGGAATGTTCGGATCGAATTCCGGTGACCCAAACCTTAAACCCGACTAATGCTCTTTTGAGTGGCTCCACCTTTCGGATGTGACAACACATCTTCCTGTTCTCTACGCTGTCATAAAAACTGTTTGGCCCTTTTTCGGTTACAAACTCCTGTAGTAAATCCGCATTCGGATAATATGTATGGATCGGTTTCCTGTATTTCTCACAGGTTTGATTCCAGGTTGAATAAGTTTC
>CANGQQ010000178.1 GCA_947456025.1 Chitinophagaceae bacterium
GTAATTTGCTGACGTTGTTTTTGCAGAATCTTTACCACATCCACGGTACTGCAACCGACTAATGCCGCCAGCACCGTTTGCATGGGACGCATTCCTGTACCCGTACCACCCTGTTCGACAGGAATATCAATTTGCATGGAATTCCCGGAAGCATCGGTTAAAGCAAGTCCATAGTCGCCATGTGTATTAACAGCTGTGATGAGTGCCATAAATAAGAATTAAGGCTGCAAAGATACAGCCCTGAAATGAATAGAGGTGTGGATTCCGGCAACCGAACGAACCGTGTCAAAATTACAACCCGTTACGTGAAGTAGCATACAGGTCGTACCAGTCCTGCCGTTCGAGATCAATATCAAAAGCCTTGACAATGTTACGAATCCGCTGTTCATTAGAAGTTCCGATCAACGGAAGCGCTCCCAATTTTACGAGCCAGGCAACTGCAACCGATTCGATATCGGCATTGTATTGTTGAGCCAGAACTTCCAATTTCTTGCGAACGCGAACAGCATCGGTATCCGTACCTACTGCAATCCTTCCGTCGGCGAGCGGTGCCGTTGCCAGGGGACGCATATAACGTTGCTTGATGTAATCAATCTGTCCGTTATCAAAAGCCGTCGTATTCAGCAAATTCAACTCGATATGATTGGTAACAAGCGGTAATCGTAAGTAAGAACTTAACAACTGATGTTGAAATACAGAAAAATTAACAACTCCCACATATTTGATCTTACCCGATTCTTTCAATTTTTGCAGTGCAACCGCCGTCTCTTCCAGATTGGAGAGCGGATCAAGTTGATTCAGTAAAAAGATATCGAGATACTCTGTATGCAATTTCTTCAACGACCGCTCAACACTTTGAACAATGTGCTGTGCAGATGTATCGTAGTGCTTCACCCGTACCTCCGGATGACTGGCATGTGGCAAGTTGATTCCGCATTTTGAAAACAGAACCAGAGACTCACGCTTGACGCCTTTATTCTTGATGATCGTGCCAAATGTTTCTTCACATTGATAGCCACCATAGATATCGGCATGATCAAATGTGTTGATACCCAATTCAAGGCAGAGGTTCACGATCTGTTCCATCTTCGAGACCGTAACATCTTTTTCTTCCCAGCGATAAAATCCATAAACCGCCGGTGAAACTTTTGGACCCGAATCGCTCAAATAAATTTTTTCCATAACTCAGAAATTGAACTCAAATTAGAGAATTCCTTGCAATGTGACTTAGTTTTTTCTGAGATCCAATGCTTGAAAATAGAAAACCCGAACGATGTGATTCATCCTGTACTGCGCGCCACCGGCCAGCTGCTGAAACATATTCATATATCCAATTTGCAATTGATCGTGCCGATTTACATGATATTGAATGCCGGCAAAAAAACGATTTTGATCAAACGTATTGTATACGATCTGCCGGCCAAAATTCAAAAAAAGTTCATTCCCCGCGGCAATTGAAAAGCTGCCCTTTTTAAACGCATGATTACCCAAAGCAAATTGTGCCAAGAAATTGTAACGGACTCTGTAATTAAAGATATAACCATCCCCCAGCTCCCGATCATTTTCAATTTTACGCCGGTAACGCTCTTCCAGTCGCAGCCATTGAGCTAACCTAAATTTAGGATACTTAACCTGCCATTGTAATTGTTGCCAGAATCGGTGTTCGGGCTGAGAAATCTCCCTGTGATTATCTGCCGGAAAGTGATTCACAAATACATATCCGGCTAATAGCTTTAAATCTTCAGTGAGAAAAAACATAGCAGCCGGACGAATGAGCCCCTGTGACAGACCTTTGTAAAACTGCTCTTTCGAACGCAAATGTGCATCAAACCACAACCCCCATTTATTCGAGAAACGCGTTTGATTAAAATAAGCTGTCCATAGCTGCTCTTCATGCTCAATCATTTTGAATTGAGGTTGTGCAACAACTTTACTGATTGGACCTAAAATGAAGTTCAATACCAAGAAACATACCAGCCCCTTTTTATACATAACCGGCACAAAATTTAAGCAAAAATACAATCCTTAAGCTTCCTGCTGATCACATATCATTTAGTCAATTTATAAATCGGATTTCAAACAGCAAGAAACACAGTTTAAACAGAAACCATTCTTTTCTACGGCACAGCAATTAAAACCGACTATAAATTGTATACCAATGGAATCGGGTTTTCTACTTTTGATGGCAAACAAAGAGCATCCTTAAAACGGATGCTCTTTGCTTCTATATAAACAACATGCCAGACTATATTCATTCAACCTCAACCAATCAAAATGAGTAACGAAGTGTTACACCCCAGGTCCGTGGATCACCCAAAACAGCCGCATAATGTCCTGCATTTCCACCAGCCGGCAACAGTTGTTCGTAATAATTTTTATTAAGGATATTACGTCCCCATAAAAAGGCAGAGAATCCGTTGTTAGTGGCTCTGAAACCAAGACGCGCATTCACAAGCGTATAAGACTCGATATTCAGGAACGCAGAAGGTGAAGGACTGGATGAAAATTCGGAGCGATAAAAGCCCTCGGCTGCTACAAAGAATTTCCCTTCTTTAGCAAAGAACTTTGCAGGAACAGTATATTCACCACCCAATGAACCTGACCACTTGGAAATACCGGGTAAACGACCACCGGAAATGTCCTTAAATGCTTTTTGCTGTCCGTTTTCAGTCAATCCGGTCTCTTCCAGCGGGAGCGGCGCATTCGTGAATTTAACATACTTACCATCGGTGTAAGCAAATGCGCCGAAAAAGGTAAAGTGACTGTTCAGTTGATAATTGGCATCCAATTCAATCCCTTTTACATTGACGGCTTCTGCATTGGCAATGTAGCCGCGGTTCACACCCAATTCAGGCGATTGCACATTTGCCTGATAGTCCTTAATGTCAGTATTGTGAAACACAACGTTGAAAATCAACTTATCTGTTGGATTCGTTTTAACGCCAATTTCATAGTGCGTTACATATTCCGGTTTAATGACAGCCAGATTGGTAGCGGGTTGACCGTTAACAGTGGGAAGTCCGGCCACATTCACACCTACAGGTTTGAAGCTGGTAGAATAGGTTGCAAATGCATTGATAAATTTATTAGGACGGTAAGCAACGGTTAGCTGATAAGTAAAGTTGTTTTCTTCGGCAGAAGCCACATAGGACTGATTGGTATAAACGCCATTTTTGAAACCTTGCAGCGTTGTCTTATCAGCGGTTGTGCCTGCAAATGTTGCCGTATCCAATCCACCGGAAGCTACCCTGCTGAAAGACACATCCTTCTTATCGTAATTGAAACGAATACCGGGCAAAACATGTAATCCCTTGATTACTTCCCAATCTACGTTCGCAAAAGCAGCCGCACTTTTTGATCGAATTGTTGAATTGGTTCTGATGCCAAATCCTTCAAACAAACCGGGTGTTTTCCATAAGGGACTTGAACTGCTTTGCGAAAAACGCCATTGATGACGGCCGGATTCCTCTAAGCCATTTGTTTTTATTTCCTGATCGATGTAAAACAGCCCAACCACGCCACTCAAACGTGAATTAATTTCACCGGCATAGCGGATTTCCTGAGACCAATTTCTGTGTGTCGAAGGATTTTGCGATTTAGACAATGCTTCCAAACCGGTAAAGTCACGGTCATTGGACGGATCCCAATCCCAGTAACGCCATGCCGTTGTGGAAGTCAGTTTACCAAAACCAATCTTTTGATCAATATTCAAAGAAGCACCCCCTAAATCATTTCCGGAGTTCCAGGGCACATCATGATCAATGACACGATCAAACGCGTTGAGACTTGGCAGCTTGTAATTCAAATCGGCAATGATGGCATTGAATTGGCGGGTAGCAGA
>CANGQQ010000179.1 GCA_947456025.1 Chitinophagaceae bacterium
TGCTGAAGAAAAAGCACCCGCAACGCCGTCAGCCGGTACGGGCACCAACCCCGATACACTGGCTCAGACTTTAGGTGTTACAATTCTTCGAATGCCCTTGTTGAGTGATACCATGACCGAAGGAAAAATTGTAGCCTGGAATAAAAAAGTCGGAGATCCCGTAAAAGCAGACGACAGTCTCGCCGATGTAGAAACGGATAAAGCTACTATGGAAGTGGTTCCTTATGCAGAAGGCACATTGTTGTATACCGGTGTAGAAGCCGGCAAAGCGGCCAAAGTAAACGATGTCATTGCCATCATTGGAAAAGCAGGAACGGATATCAGCACTTTAATGACTGCACTGTCTCAATCTGCAACAAGCACTGCAACTGCACCACCTACTACACAGGCTTCCGTTGAAACAATAACCGCTGCACCTGAACCGACGCCTGCGGCACAGGAACTCAACGGCCGACTCAAAGCATCTCCATTGGCACGACGTATCGCTGCAGAAAAAGGAGTGGATCTGCAATCAATAAAAGGCAGCGGTGACGGCGGAAGAATCATCAAAAAAGATATTGACAACTTTGTTCCTTCAGCAACTGCTGCCACTACAAGCACTGCAACATCTACATCTTCCGCCCCCGTTCTTGCGGGAGCCGGCGAAGGATATATCGATACCCCCAACAGCAGCATGCGTAAGACCATTGCACGCCGTTTGGGTGAAAGTCTCTTTACAGCTCCGCATTTTTTCCTGACGATGGAATTGAACATGGATCAAGCCATGAGCGCACGTGCGCAAATGAATGCCGTGAGTCCGGTAAAAATCAGTTTCCAGGACATGCTCATCAAAGCCTGTTCACTGGCACTGCGCAAACACCCTGCCGTTAACAGCTCCTGGATGGGTGAATTCATTCGTACCTATCAACATGTACATATTGGAAGTGCCGTAGCTGTAGAACAAGGTTTGATTGTGCCGGTCATTCGATTTGCCGATCAAAAGACACTCAGCCAAATAGCGAGCGAATCCGGAGCACTTTATGAAAAAGCCAGAAACGGGAAACTGCAACCACAGGAATTCAGCGGCAATACATTCACCATCTCCAATCTGGGCATGATGGATATTGAAGAGTTTACAGCCATCATCAATCCGCCTGACAGTTGTATTCTTGCGGTAGGCCGTATCAAAGAAATCGTCGTTAAAAAATCCGATGGAAGTTTCGGCACCACCAATGTAATGAAAGTGACGTTAAGCTGCGATCACCGAAGTGTGGATGGCGCCGTGGGAGCCGCCTTCCTGCAAACCTTGAAAAAGTATATCGAAAATCCGGTAACCATGCTGGTATAAATTTAAAAAGGGAAGTTCGCTTCCCTTTTTTTTTATCTAAATTCGAAACATCAACCACAATCATCATGAAACGAAATGCCTTCTGTACGTTTGTTTGTGCGATGATCGCACTCGTGAGTTTTGCGCAACTACCAACACTGTCCTCCGGCAGTATTGAACGGCACAATGCATTTCCGTCCAAATACATTCAGGCACGTACCGTAGATGTGTGGTTGCCCGAGGGGTACTCGAAAGAGAAAAAATACGACGTCCTGTATATGCACGACGGACAAATGCTGTTTGATTCAACTCAAACATGGAACCAACAGTCGTGGAATATAGACGAAACACTCTCACAACTGATACGAGAAAAAAAGATAAACGAGGTGATCGTTGTTGCCATCTGGAACAGTGGCGCAACAAGACATAATGATTATTTCCCCCAAAAACCATTTTACAGCATCCCCCTGCAAAAAAGAACAAAAATCCTGAACACCTTACGCACCAATGGTTCAAAGGTTTTTGCTCATGACACAGTACAATCCGACAACTATTTAAAGTTTATTGTGCATGAACTGAAACCGTTTATCGACCAAACTTATTCCACTAAAAAAGGAAAGACTCACACCTTTATTGCAGGAAGTAG
Source organism: Chitinophagaceae bacterium (assembly GCA_947456025.1). GTDB lineage: Bacteria > Bacteroidota > Bacteroidia > Chitinophagales > Chitinophagaceae > Lacibacter. Next base: position 1,953 of record CANGQQ010000179.1, read on the forward strand.
TATGGGCGGACTAATCTCCATTTATGCCCTTTGTGAATACCCGCAGGTTTTTGGAGGAGCAGCCTGTCTTTCAACACACTGGACCGGAATTTATACGCTGACGGATAATCCCATACCCAAAGCAATGATCCGTTATCTCGCAAAAAAATTGCCTGATCCTGCTACACACAAAATCTATTTCGATTACGGAACCACCACGCTGGATACGTTGTACGCACCGGTACAAAAGAAAGCAGATCAGATCATGCGTTTAAAAGGTTACAACAGTTCAAATTGGGTCACTAAAGCATTTAAAGGAGAAGAACACAGTGAAAAGGCATGGGCAAAACGATTCTCGATTCCCGTCCTGTTTCTAATGAAACGAAATTTATGGAACCGCTGATACAACCGGAAATTCCGGTGCTTGCAATGTTTCGAAACGATTCGCATATAAGATCACTTTGTTCCTTCGTTCAGTAATCATAAATTGAAAACACATTATGAATAAGAAAACACTGGTTCTGGGAGCTTCTGCAAACCCCAACCGATACAGTTATCTTGCCATCCAAAAATTAAGAGGAGCAGGTCACGACGTAATCGGCATTGGAAAAGAAAAAGGATTTGTTGCCGACATTGAAATCAGAACCGATAAAGTTCCGATCGAAGATCTTGACACCATCACATTGTATCTCAATCCCTTTCATCAAAAAAACTACATGGATTACATCTTGTCGCTGCAGCCCAAAAGAATCATTTTTAATCCGGGCACCGAGAACGACGAGCTGTATCAACGCGCATTGGAACACAACATTTTGCCTGTTGAAGCCTGCACACTTGTGATGCTCGGCACAGGTCAATACTAACACCGATCGCCTACGTATTTTACGATACGCTTTAAGGATTCACCCTTATTCGTTCCCGACTTTCCCCAGCATGTGAATAAACAGTTACCCCGGAAGCACCGCAGCTCCTGCATTTTTTGCGTAAATTAGGAAAACCCGATTTTATGCATTGGAGACGCTTTAACGGTGAACCCATTCAACTTCCGATCAAAGATGCGGTGCGCACAGTAATTGTTCGAGAAGCCGAACTGGGTTATCGCCTCAAGGTATGTATTGGTACCGACAGCCAGGTCAAAGGAAGTGATACCGAATTTGCAACGGTCATTGTATTTCTACGTGACGGACATGGGGGCTTTATGTTCATTCACAATGAGAAAACCAAACAAAAATTTTCGATCAAAGAACGCATGCTGGTCGAAGTAGGCAAGAGTATTGAAATTGCCTATGAGCTCTGCGAGTTATTTACGCTTTACAATGTAGATATGGAAGTACACGCAGATATCAATACCAATCCCGGTTTCAAAAGCAATGAAGCGTTAAGAGAGGCAACCGGCTATATTTTAGGGATGGGCTTCGCCTTCAAGGCAAAGCCCGAAGCATTTGCCAGCAGCAGTTGTGCCAATAAAATGGTTAACTAATTAACACCTTCCATTACTCCATGAACAAAGAGAAAAAAGTTGTTAGCTGTTCATTCAATTCAAACATAACAATACAGAAGACGTCATGCCGGCAGTTTCTGTGCGAAGACGTTGATCTCCCAATGCTACCGGTACAAATTGATGTTGCAACGCAAATTCGATTTCTGAAGGACTGAAATCACCTTCCGGTCCGATGCAGATTCTGTATATCCCGTCCGCTTCCAAAGCTATGGCTGCTAATTGTTTTTTTTCACGTGCTTCACAATGTGCAATCATATTTATTGCAGCCTTCCTGTTATCGGGTGTATTGAATGTAGCCGAGGTCTGCTCCACCCATTTCGTAAATGCGATCGGCTCCTGTAAAAGAGGCAACCACGATTGCTGACTTTGAAGCATGGCACTGATAACAATTCCTTGCATACGTTCAAA
>CANGQQ010000180.1 GCA_947456025.1 Chitinophagaceae bacterium
CCAATCCTTAGAAATCCTAAAAAATCCAATGGCCCTGTTTTTATCACGGCCCTATGAAACGAACGGCTTCTGTACCAAAGAAAACAAACTAAGAAAACCAAACAAAAGTTATTGAAGCCATAAAGCGCCCCGCCACAAGCGGGGTTCTTTTTTTACAGCATCCGTTCACTCCGGCAGATTTACACACGAATCATTACCACTCGATTGATGGTGGAACATTGAATTAGTGGATAACCCTTAGCGCCTCTGCTGAGAGACCATAAATTATCAATCGAATCCTTTCAAAAGTTTGCAAGGATCCAAACATTGAAGTAGGTTTATATCGTCAAGCAATTGACACAAATCCAATCCTTAGAAATCCTAAAAAATCCAATGGCCCTGTTTTTATCACGGCCCTATGAAACGAACGGCTTCTGTACCAAAGAAAACAAACCAAGAAAACCAAACAAAAGTTATTGAAGCCTCAAAAACCCGCTCACGCGGGTTTTTTCTTTATCTCAACGATGGTTGATGTGCTGATTGTTCCGAATGCTTACTGTTTAATCACACGTACGGCATCCAGCATCGCACGGTTCACCTCTCCATTCATATTGGTGTTCCAGGGTTCCATTTTTAAATACAACTGATTGTTGCCTTTCTTTAAAGCAACGGTGTAACTGTTTGTATAACCCCAATCGGACCACTCGTCCGTTCCTCGTTGCGGCAGCACAATGGTGCCGATATAATTTGAATCCATATACAAACTGCGTTGGGCGCATTTGTTATCGGTATTCCAGGGACCGCTTCCGTTGGAATAACGGAAATCGATACGATACATTCCCGCTTCCGGCACGTCCACATCAAATCCAAGTGTTGTATGCTGTGTCGTTGAAATTTCTGTAAAGCCGGCACCTGAATAATTCACGAAAGGCAATGTCGATTTTCCTCCGAAAGATTCCATTTCGATCCGGTACAATGCAGCTTCCGGATAAACCACCACGGGTTCACAGGCAAACGAAAGTGTACCGTCCTGATCGCGGGCCGCTACCTGGTATTCCGAAAAACGGCTGTCTTCTACCGGATAACTTGTTTCGGTAACCGTTGCAACGGTTTCGCCATTACGATATACCACATAGGCTACCGCATTGGAAACCGCTGTCCATTCGAGTCGGTCGCCATTCCGTTTTACCCGTGGTTCGGGTAATGAAAACCGATTGGCAGTTAACCGGATGTGTTGGTGTGCAAACGGCTTGTTATCCAGTTCAATCACCAGACTGTGGTTGCCGGATATCGTTGCAGGCAGAAAGGCCTCTTTCAACGGTGCGCCGTCGAGCGTTACGGAACGGATGGTATTTCCGGTACCATGAACCGTGATGTTCAAAACCGCATTCCGGTATCTGAAATTGGATAAGGTTTTTGAACCGGAATACGGTGCAGGAACACTCGGCGCAAAGCGGATTCCGTTGGTTTCAAACTGCATGCCCATAAACACCCGGTGTACCATAGCCAAATTACCGGCCATACTCCAGAGCATCCGATCCGAATTGACTTCGGTTCCTTTAAAGTCGCCGGTCTCCGCCACCATGTTCTCATAATTGGTAAGAAAAAAACCTGCTGCGCGGTAGATGGATGCCAATCCGTGTTGCAAAATAGCTTCATGACCTGTTTTAGCCGCTGCCAGATTCCAGTACGCTTGTACAAAGGGCCAGATGGCATTGTTGTGATACGGTGGTATTCCGGGTATCTGCGGAAAAATACAAGACATGCCAAACTCGGTCAACGGTGCCTTTTCCATAATGGAAACGGCTTGTTGTTCATCGGCTACATCAAACAAGATGGCCAACGCCTCTCCCAACGTTTCAAACCGAGGCGATAACAAAGGATGAGTTCGTCCATACAAATACTGACCGTAATAGCCACGGTCGTTCATCCAAAAGTGCTGGTTGATTCCTTTACGAATTGCGGCCGCACGTTCCAGATATACAGCATCGGGCAATTGCAGTTCCCTTGCCATAGCCGCCAACAGCATGTGCGCCTGGTAATGCACAACGTTGGTTCCCAGATTGAGCGAGTTGTAGATGTCTGCATTGTTCATCCAACGCGGGTAGGTTTGTTCCCTCCAGTCGAGAAACGACGATTCGCCCTTGTACATACCCGTTAGCGGGTCCTTCAGAACCAGTGCGTCGTCTTCCAGTGTGTTTTTGACGATTTCATACACCAGTTGCAGCCAGTCTTTATCACCGGTTGTTTTGTACAATTCCCAGGCCGCGAGAGCCCAGATGGTCCGGTCTGATGACACCGGCCAGGCACCACCCGATCCTGTGTCCTGCACAATGCGTTTGCGCTTGACTTTTTTAAGCAGACTGATTTTTGCAATGTCGGGCTGGTGATATGCAAAGGCCAAAAAAATACTGTAGCTGATATCGCGTGTCCACACACCACCCCATTGTGATCCGGTACGGAAGGTGCTATCGGCCTCAATGTTTTTCAACGCTTCTTCCAGAGAGAGATTGAACAACGCATCGACCAATGGCTGACCGGATTGGTAGGAAGGTTTTTGAGACACATCGGTTTTCAACACCCATTCCCGCTCCTGGTTTCCGCCGGGCTGGTACGGATTGAATACCAACTTGATGGAATACAAATTTCCTTTACCTGTAGGTTGCAGTTTCAGTCCCTTATTCCCCAGATTGACAAAATCCCAGGAAAGCGGATCCGCAGCGCCGGCAATGTAAAAGCCTTTGAAGTCCGTTTTTGCAATCCGCGACCCATCATAGGCTTCATAATAGCCTTTTTCTTCGAACTGTTGCAGCACCGGAGACATGTCAACCAAAAAAGTATATTCATAATTCACCGGCAGGTAGGTGACGGGAGCAGTGGGAAGCGGTTCTGGCAAAACACCAAACTGCACAACCGGTGATTGCGATTCGCCGTTCAGTACCACCCAGTGATCGTTACCGGGCGCCATTTCATTGTCCTTTTCGTTGATGCTGAATTTGAATTTGACCAGCCGTGAAAACGTTGTACTGGCCGGACTCGTGTAATTGGAACGAATTTGTTTGGGCGAAAGCGCTATCGCCGTATTAGTACCCTGTAACACACGATCGGATCCTAACGTAAATTGTTTTCCTTCATAAAGTGTGTGTTGTTTCTGCATATGACAGGATGAAAAAAAGAGAAAAGAAGCTGCAAAAAAAAGAGAACGCATCGCGTATCGGTTTTGAAAGGAGAAAGCTAAGCTTTTTTATGAAGGGCTCGAAACAAGAAGCTGATTTTTTCAAATAGAGGAAACGAACGGAAGCATGAATGAAAAATGGCCCACAAATTTTATTCCATTTCAACTGCGCCCCGATAAATTGTAATAATTTTACACCATCAAGCTACAGAAATGGCCTTAAGTCAGGGACTCCATCATAAACTTTTACAAAAGCTCTCGCCTCAACAGATTCAATTGATGAAACTGTTGCAGATACCCACGGCCTATCTGGATGAACGTATTAAAGAAGAGATCGAAGAAAATCCCGCACTGGAACAGGGAAGTGAAGATGAAGCAGACGGATTAGGAGATGAGATCAAAGACGAATTTGACTCCTCCAATGAAGAAGAATTTGAAAATGATGGCAGTGAGGATGAATATGAAAACATTGATGTAAGTGAGTATGTTACGGACAGCGACGATGAAGTGGCGGATTACCGGACCAAAGACGACAATTATCCCGATCCGGATGAAACCCGCAGCAGTCCGGTAAAAATGGAAGCCAGTTTTCACGATGTGCTCATTCAACAATTGGGC
>CANGQQ010000181.1 GCA_947456025.1 Chitinophagaceae bacterium
ATAATTCCTATGAAAAATGTCTGGAACTGGCAAATCAATTGAAAAAGGCGCAACCCGGTGTGAACATGGTTTATTTTCTGGCATCGGGAATTGATATCTCCAATGATCGTTGCATTGACGCATTTGAAGAAGTGCTTGGAAAAGAGGTGACGATTTTTGGCGCCACTTCCTCCGATAACATGAAAGGGATTGTCAGTTATCAGGCGGTGGATGCGCAGGTATATGAACACGGTGCTTATGCCGTAGGCTTTGCCGATCCTTCTTTGGCTGTAGATACACAGGCCACACATGGCTTTGTTGCGGTAGGAGAACCACTCGTAGTCACCAAATCGCACGGACCATGTATCGAAGAACTGAATGGAAAACCGGCCTGGCAGGAATATTTGCACCATCTCGGCTTGCCGTCAACAGCCTCCTGTGGTGATTCCATTCCGGTAGGCGCACTGGGCGAACAATTGTCGCCGGAACTGGCAAAGGAATACGGCAACAATCATCTGTTACGGGTGGTCACCAAACACGAAGGTGATACGATGTATTATGCTACGGACTGTCCGGTAGGAACCAAATTGTGGCTTACGACCCGTGATGAGGATCTGATCTTTAATGAAATGGATCGCATGGTCAACAGTATGCTGCAACGTGTACAGGGAAAGGAAGTGGTGGCGGTTTTTCATGCCGACTGTCTGGCACGTGGTCGTTTTTTGTTCAACCGCATCATCAAGGAAGAACTGGTTGGCAAAATGCAGGTGCCTTTTTATAAGAACGGTGTTTGTCCGCCCTGGCTGGGAATGTATGGCTTTGGAGAATTTGCCCGTTTAGGGGGTAAGAATACGTATCACAATTACACGACAGCCTTGTATGTGATTTACCGCAAATAAGCAATCGCTTCGTACTGTACCATTATAATGAAATCGGATACACCCGAATATCAGGATCTTTTAGAGCAATTCCGGGCTTTACAGTTGCGGGTTACCCGTTCGTTTGCCATTGAGCAGGAATTGATCAATACAAGAGATCGACTGGATCATGAATTGGTCTTTTACAAACGACTCAATCGTTTCAGTTCTGTTGCACTGGAAGCAATGTCGGATCATGATTTCGTAATGCTTGTTGCAGAAGCGGTCATTGATATTTTTGAGGTCGAGGCTTCGCTGGTTTCCATCCAATTCCATTCAAACCCTGCGTCCTCTGTTTTTTATACGGAAGGTGTTCCTGTAGCATTTCAATCCGAAGCGAAACTGCAATCCCGATTTGATTCCTGGTTTCAAACGCTTCCTGAAAATAAAACCGTGATCCTGGAACCGGATTTTTTTTCGGGTGACAGCAATCCGTATGCGTTGCAACAATGCATACTGTTTCATTACAAGGATCACGCCTCGGGTTTTGTTCTGGCTTTGGCGGGATGGATCACGGTTCAAAAAGCGCCGCTCTATCCTTCGTTGATGGAAAGGCACCGAACCATCTTTGACATCTTTTCAAAGCAGGTACACTCGTTACAGGTCAATCGGGTCAAGAGTCAGAAAATTACCGAACAGGTCGAACAGCTGAAAGCGTCTGAAACGGAATTACAGAAGTTGTCATTGATTGCCACGAAAACCCAAAACAGTGTTGTGATCACAGATGCCAAAGGATCTATTGAATGGGTCAATGAAGCTTTTACACGGACAACCGGCTATACCTTGGAAGAAATAAGAGGTCGTAAGCCGAAAGACTTTTTACAAGGGCCGGAGAAAGCGCACGATCCGGGTTTCATCCGATTAAGTGAAGCCTTGCTTAAACAGGAAAGTATTGAGTTGGAACTGATCAATTACAACAAAGCGGGAAGTCCCTATTACAATCAACTTGAAATCACACCGGTCTTCAACTCCGATGGAAAGCTTATCAATTTCATTTCACTGCAAAAGGATGTGACGCAGGATAAAAAGAACCGTGAAGAGATGCAGCGCATCAATACAAGGTTCGATTTGGTAACACAAAATGCGTCTATCGGAATCTGGGAATGGGATATCGAACACAAACAGTTTTCGTTGAACGAAGTTTTGGTTCATCAAATAGGGATTGGTCGCAAAGAAATGCAACAGGATTTTCTGAACGTGTGGGATTCGATTTTACATCCTGAGGACCGGATGAAATCGCAAAAGAGATTACAGGGATTGCGAGAGGGGATTGAAAAACAAATGGAGGTAGAGTACCGTATTTTCAAGCGGGATACCAAGGAGTTGAGATATCTTAAATGCCTTACGTTAGTGGAACATGATTCCAAAAGGCAGTTGAAACGAATGATGGGAAGTATTGTGGATGTAACCGATTCCAAAAATTATGAACTCTCACTCAAACAAAAGAATGACGAATTGCTCAAAGCGAATAGCGAGTTGGATCAGTTTGTTTACAGTGTGTCCCATGATTTGCGATCGCCGTTACTTTCTGTTAAGGGATTGATCAAACTGATTTTTGAACTCCCCGATTTGTCAAGCGAGGTAGAACAGTATCTGCGAATGGTGGATAAAAGTATCTTCCGTTTGGATGATACCATTCGGGAAATTCTTGATTATGCGCGTAATGCCAAACAGGAGCTGGTGATCGAACGTTTTGATCTTCAGAAAATGGTTGAAGAAATTTATGCTGATTTGCGTTATGCGGTCGGGGAGTCGTTTCACTTCCGGTCCTGCATAAGTACATCTGCTTATGTTGATTCGGATCGGTCGCGTATGCAAATTTTATTGCGTAATATTATTGGCAATTCGGTCAAATACAGAAGGACTGATATCGAAAATCCTTATGTTTCTTTTTGTCTTGAAAAAAGACATCAGGAGTGGGTGCTGGAAATTGAAGACAACGGAGAGGGGATTTCCGAACAGAACATCAAAAAAGTATTTGACATGTTTTACAGAGCTACGACTACCGGAGTTGGAACCGGACTCGGATTGTATATCTGTAAAGAAATTGTAGAAAAGCTGGGTGGACGCATCGAAGTAAGATCCAAACTAAAACAAGGAACCGTTACCACGATCTTTCTACCCGAATTTTAATCCGGTTGGAATCAACATCCTGCATGTTGTCCAATCATCCGTCATCTATCGATAAGATAACCCCTGTGATTCCTGAACCATTTTCATCTTAGTTGGAGATGAACAAAAAAGGAATGAATGATGAAGCCTCTTCAGTTGTTAAAACGATTGTTTGATATCGATATTCCGGAGCGGGATGGTGGTGCCGATTCCGATGACATCCTGGTTTACAAGAGCAATCAGTTTCACAAAATTCTGATGTACACCATTGTTGTGTATTCAGTTGTTTACACGGTATTCAATTTATGGATCGGGAACAATTTTGATGCATTGTTGTCGGCCTTGGTATTACCGGCCGTCATCATTTCCATTTTACTCGATCTGCGTGGATGGGTACTGGCCTCTAAAGTGTGGAATCTTTTTCAGATAACATTAACGGTTGCACTGCTGTCCATGGCGAGTTACCCCGATAAAAGTGTGCTTACGTTTTTCGTTCCGGTTTGTATTGGAACCTTGATCAATTTCCAGGGTAAAGAAAGAAAGTATGGTTATTTATTGGTATTGTACACTTTTGTATTAATGGGGTTCCTGCTCATCATGGATGTTCGATTTCCGGGCAGTGGTCGTTTGAGTCAGGGTGCGTTACGTATTGAATGGATTGCGAATTTGATTGGTTCTTCGCTGATCAGTATTCTGGAAATCGTTTACATTTTA
>CANGQQ010000182.1 GCA_947456025.1 Chitinophagaceae bacterium
GCACTGGTGCGTTTGAAATTGAGTGTTCCAAAAAGAGCGGTACTGAAATTGAGACCAAAGCTCATTTGACGTCCGGTATAAAAGCCCTTGGTTACAAGCGTGTCCACTTTTTGAAGGGAACTGTTCCAGGAACGTTCGAAACGTTGCGCATACCAGACTTCTTCGAAATTGATGGCCGGTCCAATCTGAATGGGACCTAAGGCCGGCAGTGAAAGCTGAATGGGAATGCTGTGACGCGCCCCCCACTGGAAGGTATCGATCAGCTTTTGGAAATTGAACGCCGAATCGTAAAACGCGATCTGATTGCGGAGATTCCCATTGTAAGCGATCCCCAATTTCTCATACCATTTGGGCGTTCCTGCAAGATTCTTTTTCTGAAACGGATAGATGGTATTCACCGTGAATCCAACATCCGGCAGATTGACGTTGTACAAACGGGATGCGGTATTTTGGTTGTGATTGGCCGACACCGTCAGATTGTACGGTTTTCCTGCCCAGGAACGCTGATACGAAATGGATGAGTTGAGCTGGTTGTTGAAATTCTGCATCGGATTGTTGGGCAGGAACCGGTTGAACAAACTGGTTGCAAAATTCACATTGGCGCTGAAGTTGGTCCCGGGTCTTGCCTTGCCATCCACGCTGTGGTTCCATTGCAACGAGAAGTTTCGCGATGCCGGTACATAATCCGGATCGCCTTTGAACCCAAACTTGTTGTTCATGAAACTGAGGTTAAACCCACCGTTGTAACGGTAACGCTTACGGTATGTGGGTGTAAGAAACACATTCCAGGAACCATAGGAATAGAGATTGGTGCGCAGCGTCACATCCCAATAATCCCCAAAGGTTTTGTAATAGCCCAACCCTTCCAGACCAAATCCCAGTTGTTGGTTGGCTACCGGTTGCGGCGGCAAGATACCGGTGCGTCTTCCCTGTTTGAGCGGAAACAATCCAAACGGCAAACCAACAGGTATTGGAACGCCTTCAAATTCGGGATGCACCAAACCCGTTACCGCAAGTTGATTGCTGATGAATTTTACTTTGCGTGCACGGAATGCAAAATGCGGCGTATCGTAATTGCAAGACGTAAAGCGGGCTTTTTGCACGTAAAAAGTTTGGGGATCGATCCGTTTCACTTTTTCACCATAGATGAACATTTCCCCTTCCTGTGTATAGGTGCCAATGGTGAGTCCGCGCTGTGTTTTGAAATTGTAACGGATGGTATCGGAGGTAAACGCACTCTCGCCCTGTTTAAAAGCGGGTACGCCCATTCGTTTGCCACTGGTATCTTTCAACGTATAGGCCGTTAAAATTTGTGAGGGCTGATCGAGTTCAATGAAGGCGGCACTCAGCTGAATGTCTTTGTATTGAACCAATGCTTTGTTGTACAGATAAATTTTTTCGTTGGGAATATCCAGCACCATGGAATCTTCGGCTTCAAAATTCACCGGTTCATCAATGGAATCTTTTGATAACTTTAAGTTAAAGGTGTCGATCTTTTGTACGGCAGAATCGTTTTGTTTGACCGGTACTGTATCGGCAGCCGAAACAATCAAATTGCTGTTTGTGCGTTTAATGGTTGGTTGATTGCGCTTTTCAGGAACGGGGATACTGTCTGCAGCGCTGGTTGTTTCAGAAAACAAAAATTCGGGAACAAACGGAGCCCATTGACCGTAAACCGAGCAGACAATAAAAAGCAACACTGCAAGAACTGAAGTGAAACTGGTTTTATAATTAACTTTGTGCCGTTTGAACATATTGCAGTGGGCGCAAAAATAACCACATTTGCATTATCGCACTGTGAATGTTCCATGGGTCGATTAAATTCTTAAAGCACAGGATTGTTATGATAAAAAACCGGCTTCTTCAATTTTGCAGTATTACTTGTCTGGCGCTCGTTCTTGTATCGTTCTTTTGGAGTCCGGTCCTGCATTCAAAGACTTCAAAAGTCCATACCATCATTGTAGATGCCGGTCATGGATTTAAAGGCTCGCTTAGTAGTCCGGACGGTGCTCAGGGCTCTTCCAGTCAGGAAGATGTCATCTCCTATGAAGTCGCTAAAAAAGTGGTTGCCGAAATCAAAAAACAAATGCCAGAAGTGAATGTGGTAGAGACCCGGCCAACACCTTATTTCGTTTCGTTGAAAGACCGTGCGGCCATCGCCAACAACAACAAGGGTGATTTATTCGTTTCCATCCATTGCAATTTTGCACCCAAGATCAGAGATGTGCGCCAGGAAGGAACCCGCACGGAAACCTATTATGTGTATTCCGGAAAAGGAAAAAAGAAAAAGAAAATCAAAAAGACAAGGGTTGTTCCGGTGTATAAAACCTATTACCACCCCAATCCGGCGCACGGCACCGAAACCTATGTGTTTGCGGCACATAAAACCGATGTAAAGGAAGATGTGTTACTGGAAAACGGCGATGTGTTTCAGAATGAAAAAGACGACAGCACCATCAATGTCAACATCAACGATCCCATCGTAAAACAACAGGTAGCACTGTGGACCAAAATGTTCTTTGCCAGCAGTGTAAAACTGGGCAGTATTGTGGAAGAGGAATTTGTTCAAACCGGTCGTTTCAGTCGGGGTGTGAAGCAACGCCAAAAAGGGATCTTCGTGTTACAGGCAACAGCCATGCCCAGTATTCTGATTGAACTCGGATTTCTCTCGAATCGTGAAGAAGAGGAGTTTTTGCTGGGTGAAGACGGACAACAATCCATGGCCGAAAGCATCACCCGTGCCATTCGACGCTACAAAACGCTGGTCGAAAAAGGCAACAGTCCGCCGGCCGCTCCCAATAAAAAATAAACACGTTGCCATTCCTGTATCCATTCAGGAACTCTTTTAGTGCAACGGATAAACATTTCCTATTTTTGACGCTATCCGGACACATTCGAAAACCCGTCCGGACATCTAAACATCCATTACAAGCATGAAAGTTTCTAATGAAACCAAAGTAGGCGCGCTAACGGTTATTGCCGTTACCCTGCTGGTTCTGGGCTATAATTTCCTGAAAGGCAAAAATCTGGTACGCAAATCGGATATGATCTATGCACGGTTTACCGATGTTGGAAGTTTGGAAGTTTCAAACCCCGTCAAGATCAACGGTTTCCGGATCGGGAATGTGTATGAAATTGACAATTTCGATAAAAATGTGAGTGAAGTCGTTGTGGCCATTAACTTATCGGAAGAAGTGAACATCCCCGACAATTCAGTGGCTTATGTAAATGGTACACTCACCGCCGGTTCGTCCATCATCATCGTACCGGGCAATTCGAAAAACTACATCTCACTGGGCGATACCTTGCGCAGCGGTGCCAATCCGGACATCCTCACCAAACTCTCCAACAGTGTAGACCCTGTGCTGGCAACCGTAAAAAACACCGTAGACACGCTCAAAATTTTGTTAAGCAAAGTCAACAATGTATTTGACGACAATACGCAAAGCAATCTGAGATCCGTCATTGCCCATCTCAACGAAACCTCCGCCAACCTGTCTGTGTTACTAAACAGTAAAAACGGAGCGCTGGCACGTACGTTAGCCAATGCCGAAACGTTTACGGGCAACCTCAACACCAACAATGAAAATTTAAATACAGCCATCACCAATTTAAAAAATACGACCCAGCAATTATCGGAAGCACAGTTTAAAGAAACCATTCAAAATTTAAACCGGACGATTGCGCAACTGCAAACGATGCTTACCAAAGTCA
>CANGQQ010000183.1 GCA_947456025.1 Chitinophagaceae bacterium
ATGATGATCTTTTGTGTGACCGGAACATCGAGATAGAGTAGTTTTTCAAAAACGGGCGATGCGTAGATAGCCACCCCTTTCCGACGTGAATCGGGCGAAAGTGAATCAATCATCCGTTGGATTTTTTGCAAGACCGGTTGTGCCAACTCTACGGGATACTGATCCAGCAACTGCCTTTCGACCTGGTCGTATAAAAATTTCAGTTCATGCCGTGCTTCAGCCTTGAGTCCCATTTTGGTTTCAAACGGAACGATCATAGAAACAGCAGGCCTGTAATGAACCACATTCATCAACTCTGACACTTCGGGAGAAAGATTCTTTTTCATAAACGGGATTTTTACAGAACCAAGCTACGATAATGCCTACCGATGGTTCATGATGAACATCAGAGCAATTCAGGAGAAAAATCAGGAGCTTAAGTTGTGATGTTTGTGGTATCGATTACGTTGAAAGCTGTGTTGAAGCGGACTGGAAGATGAGGAAATCGTGATATATTTTGCGATTTTACTTAATACCAAAACCACCCGATTGGGTGGTTTTGGTATTAAACCTATTGTTCCTATGTAAGTCCCCCCCTTACAGATTCAAATATTGTATGTCTCTTCGAAGCAATATCATTTTACCGGTCTCATTTTTGAAAATCTGCAAAGCGGTATATTAGGAAATAAACTGAGTCTGTACTTATATTTGGCTCATAAAAGAAAGGTATGTTTGAACGAATTTTAATAGTACTGCTTTACATTGTTTTAGGCTCTGTTGCTGCATTTCACAAATTAAACGGAGCATTTATACCAAAATGGTTCGCTGAAAAGTTTGAGACAACTTTCTTAAACGCCTTTCCCGGTGGATTACATTTGGCATTTGGAATCATCATTGCATTAGAGATATTAATACCTCTTTCCTTTATAATAAGTTTGTTTAGAAAGGAATTTCAGGCAAATAAACCCTTGTCTTTTACAATTTTAGGTTTTAGAATGAGTTTGGTATTATTTCTGATTTTATTCTTTGGCAGTTTCTTAACCCAGAACTACGAGAATGGCGCTTTAGATTTTATTTATTTTGCTACTACTATCTTTTTAATGCGCTTTGTAAGCACACCCGTTCACAGACAGATTCAAGGTTAGTTATTTTCAATAAAATAACAAAAGTGGAAATGATAAATATATTATTAATGAAACGGATATTCGCTCAATTGACATTAATTTCAATCATAATACTACTTATGACAACAACCGTTGCACAATCACAAACATTGGAAACTGTTCCAAATGTGGATTTGAATAAATATGCCGGCAAGTGGTATGAAATTGCTTCTTATCCTCAACGCTTTCAAAAGGGTTGCCATTGTACTACTGCTGAATATACTTTAAGTGAAAAGGGATATGTAATTGTTGAAAACCGATGCAACAAAGACAGCGTGAATGGCAAACAATCTTACATTAAAGGAAAAGCATTTGTTGAAAAAGGATCTGGCAATTCAAAATTGAAAGTGCAATTCTTTTGGCCGTTCAAGGGTAAGTATTGGATCATTGATTTAGCGAATGATTACAGTTATGCTGTGGTTAGTCATCCTAATAGAAAATATTTGTGGATTCTTTCCAGAACACCTGAAATGAATGAAAATGTTTATCAGCAAATTCTTACAAGACTCAAGGAAAAAGGATTTGATTTAACGAAGCTTCAAACTACCAAGCAAATTTGAATTGTTGCGTATTGGCATTGGAAACTATCAATCGAATAAATGGAAAGGCAACCGCTAATCGTGTAGAAGGCTCTGCCATTTGCACCCATCAGGGTACGCTTCTCAAGCCATGATACGTAAGGATCTCGTATACAGCGTTTCATTAAGTTGTGTAGCTACTTTTGCGTAATAATCGAGCATCGATTCATAACCGGAAAGCAAATCACAATAAAAGAACGCATTTCAACGATCACTAGTTTCTCACTGCCGTTTATCCTTTGCATGTTAATAGAAATGAATCAAGTTGAACATTTCACGCAGGCGGCTGCGTACCCGGTTGCCATAGGCATGTTCCAGCGCGGAAGCGGAGTTGTTGGTGGTTAAGTGTATTTTGAGTTGAAAGATTGTTTATCTTCTAAAAAATGCTAAGTAAACACTTGATGCCATAGACTATTTACTGGGTTGAACTAATAGTCGAAACAGAAAATATGGAATCCCCCTCAAATTGTGGGCTAAAATAAAAAACTGCCTATCGCAATATGCTGATAAGCAGTTAATTATAAAAATTGAGTGCGGAGAGAGAGGGATTCGAACCCCCGGAAGCTTTCACTTCAACGGTTTTCAAGACCGCCGCATTCGACCGCTCTGCCATCTCTCCGCGGCAAAAATACATGTACAGGACATTTGTCCCAAAAAAAAGTCTTGATTTAGATTCAAAAAAAATGAGAATCAAGGCCCGGTAAGGATTGTAGCGAATAAATCAGTTCAGGAAGAAGCCTCTTCATTTTGTTTTTCCTCCACCACCACCAGATCGGTCAAGGGTACGGTGAGTGGCATCAGTCCCAGTTGCACAATCGCATGTTTCCCCCGCAGTTCTTTGACCACACCTATCTGTCTGTTTTTGGTCATTTTCACTTTATCGCCCACTTTTATATCACCGCCAATGATTGTGAATTTTTCATCCAGCTTTTTATCTTTCTTTTCGGCCACTTGCTTCTGCTTCTGATGGAATAACAGAAGCTGGATTTGTTTCATGGCTTCGGCTTTGTCATCGGCACGGCGCCATTCCTGAACCAACGCCTTGAGTTTGCGGTCCATGTCTTTTAAATACTGAATGCGTTCCTCTGTGACCTTGTTTTGCTGTTTCAAGAGTTCCACCTGTTGCACATGCTTTTCTTTATTGAGCACACGCTCCATCTCTTTTTTCAAACGCTCGTTTTCTTTCAGCAACTGATGCAATTCTTTTTCCTTTCGTTCGATCTGCCGCAGATCGTTTTCTGCCGTATTCAACAATTTATCCAAACGAAAATGATCCTCTTCAACAAGGTTACGGGCACGATCAATCAGTTTTTTATCCAAGCCAATACGCTCGGCAATGGCAAAGGTGTAGGAACTGCCGGGCTTGCCGATAATGAGTTTGTACAATGGCTGCAAACTGGTTTCATCAAAACTCATGGCACCGTTAAAAATGCCGGGTGTATGGTTCGCCATCACCTTCAGGTTGAGGTAATGGGTTGTCACGATCCCCAGAGCATGCTTCCTTACCAGCTCCTGCAAAATCACTTCGGCAAAGGCTCCGCCCAAATTGGGATCACTCCCACTGCCTAATTCATCTATAAAGAACAAGGTGCGACCGTTGGCATGTTCCATAAAATGTTTCATGTGGAGCAAATGACTGCTGTAGGTGCTTAGATCGTATTCTATGCTTTGGGTATCGCCAATATGAATCATGATTTGCTTGAACAAACCAAATGAACTGTCGGGATGCACAGGTACCAGCAAACCACTTTGAACCATCAGTTGCAGTAAACCCACGGTTTTCATGGTCACGGTTTTCCCTCCGGCATTGGGCCCCGAGATGACCAGAATGCGATTGCGGTCGTCCAGCGTCAATTGGGTGGGTATGGTAGGCTTGTTGTTTTTTTGATTGTAGAGCAGTAGTAACGGATGACGTGCGGCGATCAATTTGATTTCGGAACGATCGCTCAGTTGGGGTAATGTTGCCTGCATCTCCACTGCCAGCCGTGCTTTAG
>CANGQQ010000184.1 GCA_947456025.1 Chitinophagaceae bacterium
TAAAAACTTTGACTGTATCGGGCGGCAGCAAGACTTCTGCTCTTTCGGGCCATTCTACCCAACAGACGGCATCACTCTCCAGCGCCTCCTCTACGCCCGCCTGCAAAGCTTCTTCCACGTCTTTTAAACGGTACAGATCCATGTGACAGATTACCACACCGTCCGGAGTAGCATATTGATTGATGATGGAAAACGTAGGACTTGCAACGGCATCCTTCACCCCCAGATACCTGCACAGCGCATGAACCCAGGTGGTTTTCCCTGCTCCCATTTCACCATACAGCGCAAAAACACGGTAATGACCTAAAGCTCGCCAAAACGCTTCGGCCGCTTGATCGATGGTGGCTTCCGTAAACTGAAATTGCATAGGCCTCTTTTTGAAGTATGGTTGCAAAGATATTACCGTAATAGCAGCACACCCATAGAGAGTTCTGTAATTTTGCAGTATAAGATCAAACATGGAAACAATGAACTGGCAAGTGGAAGGCATGACCTGTGCGAATTGTGCACTCACTATTTCAAACTATCTTAAAAAAGAGGGGCAACAGCACGTTCAGGTCAATCCGGTGAGCGGAGAGGTCCATTTTGAACTGGATGAATCAAAAATATCCAAGGAACAGTTGCAAAAAGGAGTCCATGATTTAGGTTATCGGGTGACCAAAGAAAACAACGTTTCGCTGCAGCCGGAAGGACGCGAACCCATGAACCGCCAGTTACGCTATGTACTGATCTGCGTCCCGTTTACACTGGTACTGATGTTGCACATGTTTCACCGGTTTTTTCATGGAACCGTGTTTTACAACGTCATCTCCAACCCCTGGTTTCAATTGAGCTTGTGTTTACCGGTTTACATCACCGGCATGTCCTTTTTCGGACGTAGTGCGGTTAAAAGCATCCGCAACCGGTTGCCCAACATGAACGTTTTGATCACGATTGGCGCATCTGCCGCTTTTTTCTACAGTCTGTACGGAACCTTAACAGGACAGGCAGAACAATACATGTTTTATGAAACGGCAGCCACGATCATCACTTTGGTGTTTTTTGGAAACTACATGGAAGATGCATCCATCCAACATACACAACGGGCATTGAAAAGTTTGGCCCGCTCACAAAAAGTGATGGCCAACATGATTGCCTTCGACGATCAACACCGGGAACAAATTTTTCCGGTAGAAAACACAACATTGCGGATCGGCGATCTGATCCTGATTAAAAACGGAGAACAGGTACCCTCCGATTGTAAAATACTCTGGGGCGAAGCAACGGTCAATGAAAGCATCATCACCGGAGAAAGTTTGCCCATCACCAAAAAGCAAAAAGATGTTTTGATTGGCGGCAGCTTACTGGTTGACGGAACCGTTAAAGCGCAGGTAACTTCGGCAGCCGAAAATTCGGTATTGGCCAATATCGTCAACCTCGTAAAACAGGCACAGGGCGAGAAACCTCCCGTTCAACAAATGGCGGATCGCATCAGTGCTATTTTCGTGCCCGTTGTTTTGGGAATTGCTGCACTAACACTCATCATCAACTGGATTCTGATACAGGAATTTGAACCGGCCTTCATGCGCAGCATTGCGGTATTGGTCATTGCCTGCCCCTGTGCCATGGGCCTTGCCACACCCGCTGCCATTGCAGTTGGATTGGGACGGGCCGCCAAAAACGGCATCCTTTTTCGCAATGCCAAGAGCCTGGAATTGTTTAAAAACATTACACAGGTTGTTTTCGACAAGACGGGTACGTTAACAACGGGCAATTTTGAAATCGCCGATTTTAAAATCCTCTCCCCTGCAGTAAGTGAGGAAGCGTTTAAACAAATCGTCTATTCCTTAGAAAAGTATTCCAACCATCCCATTGCATTGTGCATTGCAGCCGCATGGAAAACCACCAACGATCTTCGTTGGGAAGATATTCAGGAGGTGAAAGGTCTGGGCATGAAAGGAACCTCCAAAGACGGTCGCGTTTTAACAGCCGGATCGTTCAAAGCGGCGAGCCATCTTACAAACGATGATCTTCACAACATCTACATCCTTCAAAACGATGAACTCATTGGCTGGATCGACGTTAAAGATGAGTTGCGACCTGAAGCAGCTTCTATTGTTACGTTTTTGAAAAACCGGAACATTCACACCGTTTTATTAAGCGGCGACCGTAAGGCAAAATGCGAGCGCATCGCAGCGCAACTGGGTATTGATGAAGTGTTGGCCGAACAAACCCCGGAGCAAAAACTACTGACCATTTCTCAACTCACTACCATCCAGCCCACGGTGATGGTGGGTGACGGCATCAATGATGCGCCTGCACTGGCAAAAGCAACCATCGGCATTTCTCTGAGTGAAGCCTCACAGGTTGCCATGCAAACGGCCGATGTGGTGCTGATGAGTCAGGGTTTGAAAAATCTGCCCCTGGCACTGGGTCTGGGCCGTCATACATTTATTACCATCAAACAAAATCTTTTCTGGGCCTTTTTCTACAATATCATTGCCATACCGGTGGCTGCCTTTGGATTGCTCACGCCCACATTCGGCGCATTGGTCATGGGATTGAGTGATGTGGTACTGGCGATCAACTCAGTTCGTTTGTTCATCAAAAAAGTCGTGTAATCCGGAATCCGAAACGTGACTCAAATCCATACCATACTGAAGCAATACTGGGGATACGACTCCTTTCGCCCCCTGCAGGAGGAAATCATTGCGTCTGTACTTGCCAAACGCGATACCCTCGCTTTACTTCCAACAGGAGGCGGCAAAAGCATTTGTTTTCAGGTGCCGGCGCTGGCCATGGAAGGCTTGTGTTTGGTTGTTTCTCCATTGATCGCCTTGATGAAAGATCAGGTGGAAACATTGCGCAAAAAAGGGATCACCTCATTTGCCATCACCTCGGCACAATCCCGAAAGGAAGCCGAACAAATCCTCCGGACCGCCGGCAACAGCAATTGCAAATTCCTGTATGTGTCACCGGAGCGGCTGCATACAAGTTTGTTTCGGGAATACCTGCCCGGTTTAGGCATTAGCTTAGTGGCAGTTGACGAAGCACACTGTATTTCACAATGGGGTTATGATTTCAGGCCCTCCTACCGCAACATCGCACAACTGCGTGAAGAACTGCCGGGCGTACCCATGATTGCCGTAACAGCTTCTGCAACACCGGAGGTGCAGGAAGACATCTGTGCACAACTGCAATTCCGGAATCACGCTGTATTCAAGGGCACCTTCCTGAGAAGCAATTTATCCTTCAGCGTCTTCAAGGTAGCGTCCAAAATCAATAAGATCCTCCACATTCTGAACAATGTACCCGGCACTGCGCTGATCTACTGCAAAAGCAGAAGAATGACGCAGGAAATTGCACAACTGCTGAACCTGCATGACTGTCCGGCCGATTTTTACCATGCCGGACTTTCATCCGAACTCCGAAATGAGAAACAGGAAAACTGGATCAAAAACAAAACACGCATCATCGTTTGTACCAATGCCTTTGGAATGGGGATCGATAAACCCGATGTAAGACTGGTGATACACCATGATGTTCCGGATTGCCTGGAACATTATTACCAGGAAGCCGGACGTGCAGGTCGCGACGGACAAAAAGCGTATGCGGTGCTGCTCTATGAAGAAAAAGATTTGAGTGAACTTCAGGAAAGCTCTTCAATACGCTTTCCAAGCATTGAAGAAGTGAAACAAGTTTACCGGCTACTGGTTAATTACCTGCAA
>CANGQQ010000185.1 GCA_947456025.1 Chitinophagaceae bacterium
AGCAAAATTGCTAAAGCCGTTTGTTTGCTCAAGCGCAAGAACCGTCTCTGCATGAGCGGTGCGCCTCTGCAAAACAACACTTTTGATGTCTTTGCACAAATGAATTTTCTCAATCCGGGTATGCTGGGATCGGTTGAGCATTTCCGCAATGAATTTGCTACACCCATTGATAAATTCGGAGAAAAAGAACAAAAGGACCATCTCCGGAAACTGTTGTTCCCTTTCATATTGCGACGTACCAAAGAACAGGTGGCCAAAGACCTGCCCGAAAAAACAGAAACGGTTCTGTTCTGCGAAATGGAAACGGAACAACGGAAAATTTACGATGCTTATCGCAATGAATACCGCTCCCGCATTCTGGGCACTATTGAACAAGTGGGCATCGGTCAATCGCAACTCACCATTTTGCAGGGATTGATGAAACTGCGGCAGATCTGCGATTCGCCCTACATCCTCAATGAACCCGAAAAGCTGCCCAACCATTCCGTCAAACTGGAGGAGCTGACACGGGAGCTGCAGGAAAACATCGGCAACCACAAAGCCCTGGTATTCTCACAGTTTCTCGGCATGCTGGGACTGATCAAAGAAAAACTGACGGAATTGAACATCCCCTTTGTGTATTTCGACGGAAGCACATCGGCTCCGGAACGGGAAAAAGCTGTACATACCTTTCAAAATAATGAAGAGATCCGGGTGTTCCTGATTTCACTCAAAGCAGGGGGCGTGGGCTTGAACCTTACAGCTGCCAGCTATGTGTACCTGGTGGACCCGTGGTGGAATCCTGCGGTAGAACAACAGGCCATTGACCGAACCCACCGGATCGGACAAACCAATAATATTTTTGCGTACCGCATGATTTGTAAAGACACCATCGAAGACAAAATCCTGGTGTTGCAGGAACGCAAACGTGCTCTGGCCAAAGACCTGATAACCGATGATAACGGATTTGTGAAATCACTGACCCGTGAAGATGTGGAATACCTGTTCAGTTAGAACCCTACAATACAGTTTATGAAAATCATTGCGGTAATACCCGCCCGATATGCAGCCACCCGTTTTCCGGGTAAGCTCATGCAATTGCTGGGCCATCAAACCATCATTGCACATACTTATCTCAATACCGTTGCAACCGGACTGTTTGATGAAGTGTTGGTGGCAACCGACAGCGAGATCATCGAAAACGAAATCAGAGGTCTGGGCGGAAAGGTGTTCAGAAGTCTGCAGGAACACGAAAGCGGTACCGATCGCATTGCCGAAGCGATCCGCGATACCGATGCCGATGTGGTCATCAATGTGCAGGGCGACGAACCCTTTGTTAAAAAAGAAGCCCTGGAGGTGCTTTGCAATGTGTTCAAAGATGCATCGGTTCAGGCAGGTTCGCTCATGCACGTGCTGAAGGAAGCGGAACAGATCAACGATCCCAATTGTGTAAAAGTGGTTGTAAACCTGGCAGGCAACGCAATGTATTTCAGCAGAAGCACCATCCCATACCGGCGTGATGCAGGTTTCGCACCGGTCTATTACAAACACATCGGGATCTACGGCTACCGGAAAGAAACCCTGTTGCGGTTTACACAAATGCCACCATCGTTGCTGGAACAATCCGAAAAACTGGAACAACTCCGGTTGCTTGAAAATGGAATCAACCTGCGCATGGGCCTCACCGAACCCTGGAGCGTTTCCATTGATACACCCGCCGATCTGGAAAGAGCCAAAACATTTTTGAAGGAGTAATTCGATCCCAAGAATTAACTTTGCCGCAATAAACAACTATGAACCCTAGTATTATAAACTTATTCCGGATCGCAATCTGCCTGTTGCTGTGGACTACTGCCGGAGCACAAACCTCTCCCGCATTCAAAAAACTGGATGATAAAAAGTGTTTTAAAGACATTCCCTTTGGAACGGGTTATGCAGAACTGGAAAAAAAACTGGGACTTAAAAAAGGAAAACAACGGTTTACAGGCGACTACGAAATCACCAACCCCAAATACCTTACCACCGGCATCTACATCGTTGGACGCGGCGTCGCGCATTTTTCATTGAAAAATGAACTTGAATCGATAGACCTTTACATGGACATGGAAGAAGGTGTTGAATTCAATGAAGTAGTACGCTCGTTTCAATTGCAATACGGAGAATTTAAAGAACTGGGCGATTGCATGTGGTGGTTCGGTAACCAGATCTCGTTTTCCGTGTGTTACGAAGATTTAAAAGACGAAGCCAAAATCACATACGCCCTCAAGAAAAAATAATCCGACTTGATTTATCCAACCGAGGGTTCCTGCTGACTGAGACAGTGAAAACTACCCAGTCCCCAGATGATATCCGTTGAATCAATACCAATCACTTCCCGGTTGCTGAAACAGGTTTGCAAGATCTTTAACGCCTGATCGTCCTTGGCGCATTGGTAAGTAGGTACAATCACATAACGGTTCGATATGTAGAAATTGGCATAGGAAGCCGGCAGTGGCTGATCGTCAAAGATCACCGGATCGGGCATGGGCAGTTCTACAATATTCAATTGCTTTCCGTTGAGTAAACGCATCTGCTGCAATTGCTTGAGGTTGTGCTGCAGTAATGCGTAATTAGCATCCTGTTTGTTGGTTTCAATCACGGTCACCACAGTGTCTTCATTCACAAAACGAACGGTATCGTCGATATGTCCGTCGGTATCATCACCCACAATTCCCTCGTCCACCCACAGCACCTGTTCCACACCGTAGTAATCATACAAATACTGTTCTATCTGTTGTTGGTTCAAATGCGGATTGCGGTTCTCATTCAACAAACAGGCTGTTGAAGTGAGCAGGGTTCCTTTACCGTTGAACTCCACCGATCCGCCTTCCATTACAATACCCGGATAAAAAACAGGGAGTTGATAGTGTTGGGCGATACGTGTTGGAATCACATCATCCAGATCATACGGAGGATATTTGCCGCCCCAGGCATTGTAACCCCAGTCTACGATAGCCTTTTTAGGTTCGGTAGCATGCAGCAGAAAGGCCGGTCCGTGGTCGCGGCACCAGGCATCGTTGGTAGGATGCAGAAAAAATTCCACCTGCCGCAGATCGACTGCTGCCTGTTGCAACTGCGCAAGAGCAAAAGCACGCATGGCTTCATCGTTCACGTTGATGCACACCCGTTCGCTTTGGGCCAGGTATTTTACAAACCGGCTGTAGGCCGGATAGATCGAATCAATTTTTCCGGGCCAGGAGGCTTCCTTATGCGGCCAGCTTAGCCAGGTAGCATCATGTGGTGCAAATTCGGCAGGAAAAGAAAAACCTAAACTTTTGGGCGTTGCTTGCATCAGTTTTCGTCGATATAGCGTTGGGTAATGGGTTGATAACTGTCGATCCGGCGGTCGCGCAGGAACGGCCAGTGTGTACGGTAACGGTCGGTGGCACTCAGGTCGATTTCCACAACGGTTGTTTCTTCCTGTTCGTGCGAGGCCTGATACAGCAAGGTTCCAAAAGGATTGGATACAAAGCTTCCGCCCCAGAACTGCATGGCGCCATTTTGCTCCAGGCCGGTACGGTTGACGCTCACCACATGGACGCCGTTGGCAACGGCATGACTGCGTTGAATGGTTTGCCAGGCATTGTACTGCTCGGTATTGGTAGCAGCATCCTGTGAAGTGGCCCAGCCAA
>CANGQQ010000186.1 GCA_947456025.1 Chitinophagaceae bacterium
CTCCTGCTTTATTGATCCGGAAGGAAAGGTTCATCAGGCTCAAACATGGTGGCAGGAGGCAGCCGCCAAAATGCGTATTCCGTCGGCAAACCATACCACTCTGTTTGTACGATGGGGCGATTGGATCAGCAAAATAGCCCTTGTCGCTTCTGTACTTTTCATTGCAGGATTTTTTGTACAGCGCATCAACGTAAAACGGAAATCCTAGAACCCGTTCAACAACTTAAATGAACAGTTTGAATCATGCGTAAATACTTGCAGATCGCTACGGATCGTTTATCCTGGATTGCAGAAGGTGACGGACCAACAGTGGTATTACTCCACGGATTTGGAGAAGACGGAAGCATTTGGGAAGAACAATTTCATTGTCTAAAAGAGCATTACAAAGTGCTGATACCCGACCTCAGAGGATCAGGACATTCATCCAATTGCACGGCACCGCAATCCATTGAACAAATGGCACAAGACCTGTCAGCCATTCTGGATACCGAAAACATACAAAACTGTTCAATCATGGGGCATTCCATGGGTGGCTACATCGCATTGGACTTTGCAGAGCGTTTCCCCGATCGAATGGATGCGCTTGGCCTGATCCATTCAACAGCATTTGCCGATAGCGCAGAAAAAAAACAACTACGCAACAGAGCCATTGAGTTCATCCAAAACAACGGATCCGCAGCCTTTTTCAAAACGGCCATACCCAATTTATTTGCGCTGTCCTATCAAGAACTCCATCCCGAAAAGACTGAACAACTGCTGCAACAAAGCACACAGTTTCGTGATGAAGTTGTGATTGCCTATTACAAGGCCATGATCAACCGACCCGATCGGTCCAACGTTTTACGCAATTCGAAATATCCTGTTCTGATGTTTATCGGAGCTGCCGACAAAGCCGTTGCTCCGGATGACGCATTATTGCAAGCATCCTTCCCTGATATTTGTCAAGTTGAACTGATTGAGGGAATTGCACACATGGGTATGTGGGAAGCCGTAAACCAACTCAACGAATCTTTGTTAAACTTCTTGAAATTGACTTACGATCCTGAACGGACAAATACATCTGAAGCAAAAAAATAAACGCCTGAAAATATACTAACACTTGTAATTTTACGTTTAGGATCGGATTCAGAACTTAAAATCAAATCTTGTTATGAGAAAACTTTTACTTTGTTTAACGATCGGACTTTTTACAAGTCAATTATTTGCACAAACCAGAGAAATTGCTATCTGCGGCAATGAGTATTCCGATGGCTTGAATGAACAGGTTTCGGCTTTGCTGCAAGCCAATCGGACCACAGGTACAACGGGAGTTCTTTACAGAATCCCCGTCGTGTTTCACGTATTGACGGATCAGCCATCAGGGGTTTCCAATATTTCGGATTGTATTATTCAGAACCAAATTACGATTCTGAATAATTGTTTCCGGAGAAAAGCAGGTACCCCCAATACAAATGCCGCCGGAGCAGACGCTGAAATTGAGTTTTATCTGGCCCGTAAAAACAACTCCGGTGCTGCGATCAGCGGAATTAACCGGATTAATACCGCAAACTGCAATTATACAACTGTAAATAGCAGCACACAAATTAGCGCAATCCGCAATGCGGTATCCGCTTCAACCAATTGGCCTAACAATAAATACCTGAACATCTTTGTATTAAAAACAATGCCTAATAGTAACAGGGTGCGCGGTCAGGCCTGGTACGGGGGGGGCAACATGGGAGTATTTGTTCACTACTCGTATGTAGGTTCAAAAAATTCAGGTTGCCCTAACGTTTCCTATCTTGACATAACGGGCTTCAAGGCTTACGACCTGGGCATGACTGTTGTTCACGAAGTTGGGCACTATCTAAACCTCTTACATACGTTTGATAATTGTACGCCCGGAGATGGATGTACTGATACACCTCCTGTTACCGGAGTCCCAAATCCACTCTGCGGTACTGATAACAACACAAAAGGCTTGTGCAGCGGAGCTACATCCAGACAATGGCAGAATTACTTAGATTACACAGATGATGCTTGTATGGATCGTTTTACCTCTTGTCAGGTTACACGAATGAGAAATGTGCTTACATCCAATTCTCAATACACAAACATCGTCACCAATAATAATTTTCTTGCTACCGGCGGAGATATTGCCACCTCTGTACGCAATGTAAACGGAGAATCGGCTACCACCCTTCAGGTATTTCCGAATCCGTTCAACAAAGAGATTCAGATCAGCTTTGAAAACAAACTCCAATCTGTCAACTATCAAATTGTAACCATTTTCGGGCAATCTGTACAAACAGGTCAGCTAACCCGTACTCAAAAAACACTGGATCTGAGCAAACTGGCTCCGGGTGTCTATTTCATAAAAGCCAACAACCAATCCGTAAAGATCATCAAACAATAAATAAGCTTTATTCATGTAAAAAGCACGACAGAGGCAACGCTGTCGTGCTTTTTGTTTGTAAAGAATGCCACAACAGGTTTTCCTCTCGGCAATACCCCAAAACCATAGCGCTTTCCAATACCTTTGCTGTTCAATTCAAACTATGCAACAACAGGTCTTGATCACAGGAGCCACATCGGGATTTGGAAAAGCTTGTGCCACCCTCTTTGCACAAAACGGATGGAACTTGATTTTAACCGGGAGGCGAGCCGATCGGCTGCAGGCTCTTGAAACAGAATTAACAGCTGCATACAAAGTATCCGTATTATCGCTATCTTTTGATGTTCAAGAAAAAGATCAGGTCAACAAGGCGCTGCAGAATTTACCGGAACGCTGGCAAAATATTGATGTACTGATTAACAATGCCGGGCTAGCGTTGGGTCGGGAACGCTTTGATGAAGCAGATCCGGCCGACTGGGAAACGATGATCGACACCAACATCAAAGGCCTCTTATATGTTACCAGAGCTGTTTTGCCCTATATGGTGCAACGAAAAAAAGGGCATATCATCAACATTGGATCGGTAGCAGCGAAAGACACCTATGAAAGCGGGAACGTTTACTGTGCCACCAAAGCCGCGGTGGACACGATCAGCAAAAGCATGCGTATCGATTTACTGAACAAAGGAATAAAAGTGACGGCCATCCACCCCGGTGCCGCCGAAACAGAATTCTCGGAAGTACGATTCAAAGGCGACAAAGAAAAGGCCGCTTCCGTTTATGAAGGGTATCAGGCTCTTGGAGCCGAAGATGTTGCATCGGTAATTTATTACACCGCCACACTTCCCGGACATGTATGCATCAATGATTTGGTGCTTACCTGTACCGCTCAAGCCAATGCATTCTACACACATAAAGGATAAAACAGAAACGGCACAGTTGTTGTATTCCATGGTTTCTTAATGTATTCCCGTAGTACATTAAGAGTTCCCACTTAGAATTTAAACATACTCGCCATCAATCTTTTCTATTCCATAATAACTGCTATCTTGTGCTTGAAAACGTATCCGGCCATTCTGGTCAACAGTTTGACAAACCCTATAATCCGTACTAAAATGAAAAGCCTCGTATTTTCAGCACTGCTGCTTTGCAGTCTATCCGCCATGTCTCAAGACGTCATCCGTCAGAGAAGTTGTTCCAGTCAAACCATCTTCACTCAAGTAGACAGTTTAAAAAAGATTTTTGAACAAAA
>CANGQQ010000187.1 GCA_947456025.1 Chitinophagaceae bacterium
ACAAGCAGGAATCGGTACAAGGTGTGCGTATTCAGGACCAACTTTCAGGTGAAACGTATGAAGCACATGGTACCGTTGTAATCAATGCCACCGGCGTATTTGTAGATTCAATTTTGCAAATGGATGAACCCGAGGCACCCCGAACCGTTTCTCCATCGCAGGGCGTTCACATTGTAGTGGACAAAACGTTTTTCCCGGGTGAGCACGCCTTGTTTATTCCGCGCACCGATGATGGTCGTGTTCTGTTCGCAGTGCCCTGGCACGATAAAGTGATCATTGGAACCACCGATACCGGTATCGAGCACCCCGTTGCAGAACCTTTGCCGCTCAATCAGGAGATTGATTTTGTGATTCATCATTTCAACCGATATGTGCATACCGGACTCAAACGAAGTGACGTCAAAAGTGTATTTGCCGGCATCCGTCCATTGTTGAAAGTTCCGGGGGTGAAAAAAACTTCTCTGCTGTCGCGTGATCACACCATTTGGATATCGAAAGGTGGTTTGATATCCATATCCGGTGGAAAGTGGACCACTTACCGAAAAATGGCACAAGAGGTTATTTTAAAAGCGCATTATGCCGGAGGGCTGGCCTATACACGTTGTCAAACCGAAACCATGAAACTGCACGGATGGATGAAAAAGCCCGATTTTTCGGATCCCCTCTGTTATTACGGCAGCGATGCGGCAGCCATTCGCTATTTACAACATCAAGGTTATTCGCAGTTGATTCATCCGCGTCTTCCTTATACCGAAGCAGAAGTTTTATGGGCAGTAGGGAATGAAATGGCCATGACGCTGGAAGATGTTTTGGCACGACGTACCCGTGCTTTGTTTCTGGACGCACAAGCTGCAGTTGAAGCAGCACCTTTGGTGGCAGAGATCATGATGAAAGAGCTAAACAAAGATGCAGTCTGGAAAGACGCACAAATACAATCATTCCTTGAATTGGCAAAAGGCTATAGGATAACTCCCTGATACATTCCGAATTCCTCATCTTCCTGATTCTCTTCTGAGTTGATGGTCCCTCCTCTGTTTCGTTTGCTGTCTGTTTTGCCACATCTAAATTAGGTTCATTGCTGATTACAGTCATTCCGCGTCCTCGCGTGAGCAGATAATTTAGCGTCTTAAATTCAATTTTATGGACAATGAACAGGGCCGGACAGTAACTGCAAAGCCGTCTTTTGAAATCATGGATGGTAATGAGGCGGCTGCATATATTGCTTATAAATGCAGTGAAGTGTGTGCTATTTATCCGATTACTCCTTCTTCCGCAATGGGCGAGTGGGCCGATGAATGGAGTGCACAGGGTATGAAGAATATTTTCAATACTACCCCCAAGGTTATTGAGATGCAAAGTGAAGCCGGTGCGGCCGGTGCCATTCACGGTGCTTTACAGGGTGGTGCTCTTGCCTCCACTTTTACGGCATCACAAGGGTTGCTGCTGATGATTCCGAATATGTATAAAATTGCCGGTGAGTTGACACCGACTGTGTTTCATATTGCTGCCAGAAGTTTGGCAACTCATGCGCTTTCGATTTTTGGTGATCACAGTGATGTGATGGCTGTGCGTTCTACCGGGTTTGCCATGCTTTTTGGAAATACTCCTCAGGAAGTGATGGATATGGCTTTGATTGCCCATGCTGCAACACTTAAGTCGAGAGTTCCGTTCTTAAATATTTTTGATGGATTTCGGACTTCACATGAACTCAATGAAGTAGAGGTGGTTGCTGATACTGTAATTGAGCAAATGATGGATATGGAAGCCATCCATGCTCATCGTGACCGGGCATTGAATCCCAATAGTCCTTTTATCCGGGGCACGGCACAAAACCCGGATGTCTTTTTTCAAAACAGGGAAGCAGCGAATTCCTATTTTCAACAAGTTCCCTCGATCGTACAATCAACGATGGATACCTTTTATGCGTTGACAGGGCGACGGTACAACTTGTTTGAATATTATGGTCATCCACATCCCGATCGTGTCATCATTATCATGGGTTCCGGTGCCGGTACAGTAAAGGAAACGGTTGATTATCTCAATCAGAATCATGGCACACATGTGGGTATGCTCATTGTCCGTTTGTTCCGCCCGCTTTCCGTTAAAGATTTTATCAATGCATTGCCCAAATCGGTGGTGAGCATCGCCGTACTGGATCGTTGTAAAGAGCCCAATGGTATTGGTGAGCCTTTGTATATGAATGTAGTCAATGCCTTGAATGAGGCGCAGGAAAATCATCATGCACATGTCATTGGTGGCCGCTATGGACTTTCGTCAAAAGAATTTACACCTGCAATGGTCAAGGCTGTTTTTAAAGAGATGAAGAAAGAACATCCCAAAAACCATTTTACAATTGGTATTGACGATGATCTTACGCATACCAGCCTGAACTACGACCGGAGTTTTCATCTGGAGTCACAACATTTATTTCGGGGATTGTTTTTTGGTTTAGGCGCTGATGGAACAGTGAGTGCCAATAAAAATTCCATCAAAATCATTGGTGAGAAAACTGATTTTCATGTGCAGGGCTATTTTGTTTATGACAGTAAAAAATCGGGATCACTAACGGTATCTCATTTGCGATTTGGTAACAAACCGATTGAGTCAACTTATTTAATCCAGTCGGCAAACTTCATTGCCTGTCATCATTTCAATTATCTAACCAAATATGACTTGTTAAAAGATGCTGAGAAGGGCGCCGTTTTTCTATTGAATGCGCCTTATCAAAAAGATCAGGTTTGGAAAATGCTTCCGCAAAAAATTCAGGAAGAGATCATCGATAAGCAATTGAAATTCTATACGATCAATGCCTATACGGTTGCAAAAGAAACGGGAATGGGAAACCGTATCAATACAATTTTGCAAACCTGCTT
This sequence comes from Chitinophagaceae bacterium, assembly GCA_947456025.1. Taxonomy (GTDB): domain Bacteria; phylum Bacteroidota; class Bacteroidia; order Chitinophagales; family Chitinophagaceae; genus Lacibacter. The sequence goes on from CANGQQ010000187.1 coordinate 2,874, forward strand.
TTTTGCGATCAGCAATGTGTTGAAGAAGGAAGATGCTATTGCCAAAATCAAAGAAGCGATCTACGAATCCTATTGGAAAAAAGGAGAGGCTGTTGTTCAAAAAAATTATGAGGCAGTAGATCAGGCACTGGAGCATCTGTATGAAATTGATTATTCACAGTATAAGATCGGAAACAAACCGATTGGTGATACCATCGACGAATCAGCTCCTGTTTTTGTTAAGGATGTTTTAGGGCGCATCATCGCAGGCGAAGGCGATGCATTGCCCGTTAGTGCATTTCCGGCTGATGGAACCTTCCCTTCGGGAACAACCAAGTGGGAAAAAAGAAATATTGCGGATGCTGTTCCGGTATGGGACACCGCTTTATGTACACAGTGTAACAAATGTGTGATTATCTGTCCGCATGCTGCCATACGCCCCAAGATTTTTGATAAAGCCTTGCTTCAACATGCGCCTGCGAGTTTCAAGCATGCGGATCCCATTGGGAAAGAATGGAATAAAGATACGGAAGCGTACTCCCTTCAGGTGTCAACGGAAGATTGTACCGGCTGCACCTTGTGTGTTGAATATTGTCCCATAACCAGCAAAACAGATACAGGACACAAGGCGGTCAACATGATGGATAAACTTCCGATTCAAAAAGAGGAAATAGATAACTGGAATTACTTTTTGACTCTTCCCGAAGTAGAACGATCCCGTGTTAACAAAAACACGGTTAAAGGTTCGCAGTTTTTTCAGCCCTTGT
>CANGQQ010000188.1 GCA_947456025.1 Chitinophagaceae bacterium
GTTGATTGATTTTGTTTTGTATCCACTTCCGAACAGTTTTTGTACGCAGGATCCCATTGAAAAGACTCTGGAATTTCAACAACCGGAAAACAGCCGGCGAAACGGCCGTATAAGTTTCAATGGTGGGAATACCTGTGCTGTAATAAGCCGTTGCGAGATCGCCCCAGGGTATCTGCATGACAAACAACCTTTTCATACCAAAATCCACCCACATGCCTTTTTTGCCCAGCGGCTCATGCATCAGGATGCCTCTCTTTCGAACCAGCCCCCCTTCTCCCAGTTTTTGAATCATTGTGGACGCAGTGCCATGTGACAAACCTCCGCCCAACGAAGCAAAAGCCAGCTGAATCGCATCCGCATCGGGTAGTTTTTGTTTGAGAAACACAGCTGCACAATCGGTAGGAACCACGTCAAACCCAACACCCGGCATGAGTTGAATTCCCGCTTTTTGAGCCGCTTCACTGTATTGATGAATTGTTTCAAAAACAGAGACATCGCCATTGATATCGACATAGTGCGTAGCGGTATCCAAACAGGCTTCTACCATCCGGACTGCCGTAACATCAAAAGGTCCGGCCGCATGAACCACCAGTTTGACCTCTTTGAGTGCAGCGCGCAAAGCGTCTGAGTCTTCCAGCGAGAAGATCCGATACGGCAAATTCAGTTTTTGGGAGAGTGCAAGAACGGCTGTTTTATTTCTTCCTGCCAGGATGGGTTGTAATTGATAGGCGGCCGCGTAACGCGCAATCAGTTCACCTGTATAACCATTAGCTCCGTATAAAAGAAAGGAAGATCCTTGCATCACTAAAGCTACAAACAAAACAACGGAAAGCAAACGGTTTCTTCGTGGGCCAGGAGCAAAAAAAAATCCCGCAGCGGGCGGGACGTTTTTTGGCTTCAATTTTTTAAGGTCTCTTTTGGTACGTTTTCGTTGGTACGGAAGCCGTTCGTTTCATAGGGCCGTGATAAAAACAGGCCTTCGGATTTTTTCATTGGTTTTTGTTAGGTATCGGATTTTTATCAATTGCTTGATGATATAAACCTACACCACTATTTTTTTGATTGCAAGAATTCTCAATGGTTTGATTTAAAAATGAGGTGGAGCAGGGATGACCACTAAGGGTAAGTATGTAAATGCATGTTCCAACATTGAACAAACCGCCCATCCTGTCGACTTTGGTTGGGGTTGGGTGTTCGTTTAATAGGAGTCAATCTTTAATCGTTTAAAAAAATCCTGTTCTTCCAGTTCCTGCACCCCGCCCGGCTCCAACATTTCCAGTTCCAGATCCTCGATGGCCACCCGAATGAGCCGTTTGCATTTATGACCAACGGCACTCACCATTTTACGTACCTGATGAAATTTTCCTTCTGTAAGCGAGATGAGTAACCAGCTAACCGGAATAAAAGAAGGCAGATCGGGTTTTGAATGCAAAAAGCGTTCGGGCTGATCGATCAGTTCAACCTCACAGGGTGCTGTCGTATACAAAAGATTGCCCGTAACAGGAATGGGCACCCCTTCGCGTAAAATACGGAGCGTTTCCTGGCTTACCTTGTTTTTGACCAGTACCAGGTACGTTCTTTTATGTGGTACAATGCCCTGAAAAAGAAGTTTGGTTACTTTTTTATTGGTGGTAAGAATCAACAACCCTTCCGAATCCTTATCCAATCTTCCAATGGCATGCGTGCCCTCCGGAAATTCAAAATTCAGATCGCCCAGTAATCCCACCTGGTGTGAGCTTACAAATTGCGAAACCATGTTCGTTGGCTTGTTGATGATAAAATAGCGGTGACCGCTTGCGTTCATACAGCAATGATATTCCAATAAATCGGAAACCAATCTCTATCCGTACAAACAATAAATCCCGCCATTCGGCGGGATTTTATTTGGCTTCAATTTCTTTAGGTCTCTTTTGGTACGTTTTCGTTGGTACAGAAGCCGTTCGTTTCATAGGGCCGTGATAAAAAACAGGGCCATTGGATTTTTTAGGATTTCTAAGGATTGGATTCGTGTCAATTGCGTTGACAGTATAATATTACTTCAAGCATTTAACACCTGCAATTCTTTTGAAACAAAGAAATGAAAAATGAAGACCAACAGCAATGCGAACTAAGGGTTAGCACCTAAAATGAAGTGTAATTGCATTCCATTTGAGCAAGAACTGTGTGCCTGGTACACAGATAAGCACTTCAAACGACTGAAACTTGTTTATTTTTGACGCTATGCAAAAGAATACAGCCCGGTTTGAGGAATTGCTGAACCGTTTAAAGATCAAATCCCTCAATGAAATGCAGGAGGCTTCGCTGGAGGCACAGAACCGGGACGGCGATCTGATTCTCCTATCGGCAACCGGCTCCGGCAAAACACTCGCGTTTTTGCTTCCGTTATTGCCTTTATTGGAACAGGCAGCCGGAACAACCAAAGCCCTTATCATTGTACCCTCCCGCGAACTGGCCCTTCAAATAGAACAGGTGTTTAAAAGTTTGGGGACTCAGTTAAAAGTAACCTGTTGCTATGGGGGGCACAAACGGGAGATTGAAGAAAACAACCTCATTCAGGCCCCGGCCCTGCTCATTGGAACACCCGGTCGCCTTGCCGATCATATTCGCAGGAACAACATCCGCACCGAGACCATTGAAACTCTGGTATTGGATGAATTCGATAAATCACTGGAGCTGGGGTTTCAGGAAGAAGTATCGTTTATCCTGCAATCGCTGCCTGCATTAAAAAAGCGGGTATTAACATCTGCAACGCACATGCAGGATATTCCCGCATTTGTAGGGTTGAACCAACCTCAAACGCTCAACTTTCTGGAAGATCAGGAAGCGGTTGAAACCGGACTGGAATTGCAGGTTCTGAAAAGTCAGGAAAAAGACAAGCTGGATACGTTGTTTCGGTTGATTTGTATGCTGGGCAATCGTTCTACGATTGTTTTTTGCAATCACCGCGAAGCCGTGGAACGCACCAGTACTTTGTTGAAAGAAAAAGATGTTCTCAATGTGTATTATCATGGTGCGATGGAACAGCGCGAACGGGATGCCGCCTTGTGCAAATTCAGAAACGGCACATCCAATGTACTGGTAACAACCGACCTCGCAGCGCGGGGACTGGATATTGCACACATCCGCTACATCATTCATTATCATTTACCGGCTACCGAAGATGTCTTTACGCACCGCAACGGAAGAACGGCACGCATGGATGCCAGCGGAACGGCGATCTTAATCATCGGTCCCGAAGAAAAAATCCCGCCTTACATTCCGGCCGATGCAAAGCAGCTTCAATTACCGGAGCAGGCAATCCTGCCCGAAAAGCCCAAGTGGACGACCTTATTCATTGCAGCCGGAAAAAAAGATAAAGTCAATAAAGTGGATATTGTAGGGTTTCTGTCCAAAAAAGGGATGCTGAAAAAAGAAGATATTGGTTTGATAGAAGTAAAAGATTTCTTCTCTTTTGCGGCTGTTAAAAAAATCAAAGCCAATACATTGCTGCATCAGATCAAAGAAGAAAAGCTGAAAAATAAAAAAATTAAAATCGCGATTGCTAAATAAAAGTTGCTCCCCGCAGGGCAGTTCAGGAGAACGACTATGA
>CANGQQ010000189.1 GCA_947456025.1 Chitinophagaceae bacterium
GGCAACTTGCGATCATCCTTGCCAGGATGGTAATGGGATTGGCAACAGCGCCACCATAAACCCCACTGTGCAGATCACGATTGGGGCCGGTTACTTCTACCTCAATATAACTTAACCCACGTACACCAACATCCAGTGACGGATGGTCCATGCTAATCATGGCGGTATCGCTGATTAGAATCACATCGGCCTTTAGTAATTCTTTGTTCTCCTTCACAAAGGTGGCCAGGTTGGGGCTGCCAATCTCTTCTTCTCCTTCAATCAGGAATTTCATGTTGGTACTTAAGGTGTCGGTTTGTACCAATGTTTCCAATGCTTTTACATGCATGTAAAATTGTCCTTTATCGTCGCATGCGCCGCGGGCAAATATTTTACCGTCTTTAATGACCGGATCAAACGGCCCGCTGTGCCATAATTCGAGAGGATCGGCAGGTTGCACATCATAATGTCCGTAAACAAGAACGGTGGGCAATGATGCATCTATCATTTTTTCACCATAAACAATGGGATGGCCCGCTGTGGGATAAATCACTGCTTTATCAGCACCGGCTTCCATCAGTCTTTTTTGAACCGTTTCGGCGCAAGTCTGCATATCATTTTTGTGTTCACTTTTTGCACTGATAGAGGGTATGCGAAGTAGTTCCAGTAATTCGTTTAAAAAACGTTCTTTGTGTTGTTCCTGATAGTCTTTCCAAGCCTGCATAGCAATCGGTTTTTGAGTAAGAAATGTGGGGCGAAATTAGGCCATTCTGCAATATGGAACAATGATTCTGTATCCTCTTCCTGTTGGGCGTTTATTCAGAAAATGCGGAGGATGGTTAAACCGATTCATAACGTTGTTGCACATAGTCCCAGTTCACCAGGTTCCACCAGGCTTGAATGTAATCGGCTCTTTTATTTTGGTATTTTAAATAGTAGGCATGTTCCCATACATCCAGCCCCAGCAAGGGAAACCCTTTGATGTCGCTCACGTCCATCAACGGGTTGTCCTGATTGGGTGTTGAACCGATTCGCAACTGATGGTCGCGATCCATATACAACCAGGCCCATCCGCTACCAAAACGGGTTTTACCTGCTTCGGTAAATTGATTCTTAAATGTTTCAAAACTTCCGAATGATTTTATAAGGCCATTTGATAATTTTTCAGAGGGATTGCCCGCAGCCCCGGGTTTCATGCATTTCCAAAATAGTTCATGATTGTAATGTCCCCCGGCATTGTTTCTTAATTTGGCCGAGTAGATGGAAACGGATGCCAGCAAGGTTTCAACAGAAGTGCCGGGTTTTACATTTTCGGCTGCAGCAGCTTCTTTGGCATTTTTGGAATACGCTGCTGCATGTTTGCTGTAATGCAACTCCATGGTTTGTGCGTCAATAAAAGGTTCCAGAGCCGAATAGGAGTAAAGCAATGGCGTTTGGTCCAGTCCTGTTGCAGGAAGCACGGTAGAAATGGTTTTCTTAGACGAACTGCAAGCACTTAAAAAAGAACCTCCGATCAGGGCTCCTGATGTAAGAACTGCAGTCGTTTTTGCCGTCTGACTTAAAAACAAACGTCTGGAAATGGCTTTTTTCATAATAATGAATTTGATTCCGGTCTGTTAAGTTACAATCATTTTGCGATCAGTCTGTTTTTCCTTTTGAGTTGCGGTTTTTCAATCTTCGAACAATACGATAATAAAAATCTGAATTGAAAATCTGCGAATCTTTCATGGCTTTAAAAGTGAGAAAGAAGCCAACCGGTAAAAGAATTATAGAGGAAAGCCACATGCCGACAAAAGGAGATAAGATGCTTTCTTTAACCATTTTTTCACCACTTGAATTGGTGATATGAAAGATGATAAAGAATAAAACAGAAATAACCAAAGGAAGTCCGATCCCGCCTTTTCGGATAATGGAACCTAATGGGGCGCCAATGAGAAATAAAACGACACACGCGAAGGACAACGTGAATTTCCGGTGTTGCTCTATCTGGTGTAAACGGATTTGTTTTTTTTGTTCCTTGTAATCGTTGGCAATAAGATCCACCTGGTTTTTTAGTGCATTGGCTTTGGCCGTAGCCGTGTTGTAAACATTGCGTTTCAAACTGTCCGGAATCCGGTCCTGAATTGGTTTTTTGTCAAATTTGTGGGTTAGATTCTTTAAGGGCAATTTACTGTTGCTTTCAACTTTCGGGATGTAAATAGGCAATTCGGTTTGGGAGCGGTGAACGTATTGCTTCGATAAGCGGGTGAAGGAATCAACTACTACATTGAGTTGTTTCAAGCTCAACATTCTGTAGTAGTTCTTGAAAGTGGAATCGGCTGTTTTGATCACTTTAAAAGAACTGAGATCAAATACTTTTTGATAGGTTTCAAAACCAAGCCTGTAATAGTCGGTCTTCAAGGTTCCGGGTTCTCCTTTTTCTTGAAAGCGCCATCCGTTTTTTAAATTGAACAGTAAAAATCGTTGATCGTTTGAAAAAGACATGACGCCTTCTTCAGCCAAAATGATGTTGTCCTGTAGGGCATAGTTTTGTTCATAGATTACGATGTTACGGATAAGCGAGTCGTTTTCTTTTTTGCCGATTTTTATGGAGTAACCGTCAAGTTTATTGTAAAAAACGCCTTCTTTGATATCGAAAGCAGGTTTGGCTACCCTGATGTCATAAAGCAGCGTTCGCATTTTCAACTCTGCAACGGGTATGATGTAATTGGAAAACAGAAAGGCGATTATGCCCAATAATACCGATGCCAGCAAAACAGGGCGCATAAAACGAACCAGCGGTATGCCTGCACTTTTGATTGCAACCAACTCAAACGATTCACCTAAATTTCCAAATGTCATGATGGATGAGAGCAGGATTCCCAGCGGCAATGCCAACGGAACCAGTGTGGCGCTCACGTAACCGATAAACTTCAAAAGAGTGATTGTGTCAATTCCTTTTCCAACAAAATCATCAATGTAGAGCCAAAAAAATTGAATTAACAAGATAAAAACAGATATCAGAAACGTTGCGAGAAACGGTCCCGTAAAAGCTTTTAATATAAGTTTGTCTAACTTTTTAATCACCTCAAATTCATTTTCATGCTTGAACAGGCAAAAGTAAGCCTTTCATCCTTTGAGTTGCAACTCGTAACCGATCCTTCATGGATTTTGTCAAAGAACGTTGTCATACAGAAAGTGATAGACCTCTTTTCCGGTTTGAGCGACTCGTTTCGGAGAAGTGCAGAAGCACAACTATTGCCGTTTCCGATTTTGAAGTTGCCACCCAAAATTTCAAGAGGCGAGAACTATCAAGGCTTACCTTATGTTATGTTGGACTATCCGCGTTGTTTCGCAAAGGATCATGTTTGCGCTATTCGTACCTTTTTCTGGTGGGGTCATTACTTCAGTTCCACTCTGCATTTAAAAGGTAAATTTAAAACGGATTATGAAGACGTGATCCATTCGCAGATCCGGGAACTTTCGACGGATGCATGGATCAACTACAGGAATGAGGAATGGAATCACATCATTTCAGATGCTGAAATGCGTCCGCTCAATGAAAAGACATTGGCTGACGTAAAAGAACTGGACGTATTGAAACTGGCTTAC
>CANGQQ010000190.1 GCA_947456025.1 Chitinophagaceae bacterium
CATTTGGGCCGTACGGATGTTGGCCTCTCTTTTTTTGGAATACACAACCACCTCCGAAGAAGAAACGATACGGGGTGCCAGATCAAAATTCAGGCGCTCATCTTTCGAAAGGCGAATCCTGATTTCGGACGTTTCATACGCCACATGCGAAACTATAAGCACGTACTCTCCTTCCGGTAGCGTGACAGAATAAAATCCATATTGATTGGAACTGACCGACTGCGTGCGTCCTTTCACTGTAACCGAAGCGCCGGTAACCGACTCGTTGCTGGTACTGTCTTTGACATAACCGCTGATCGTATGTTTTTCCTGAGCACGGGCTGCAACGGAACAAAGCAATAAACAACACAACAGAAAGAAAAAACCCGATCGCTTCATGATCATTAAAAGTTGTTGAACGGAAGTTGAATAAAGAATAATCTACAAATCAGGCCTCCCTTTGTTGCATCCAACCTGCTGAACATTCCTTCAGCCTCAAAAGAAAGCCCGGCAAAAGTAGTACAATTCAAATGCGCGGTAACGCAATGCATGAATGATTTAACTTTGCGTTCTTATTTACAACCATGTTAGCAGGATTTCAAAATATAACGTTTGAGTTTGGCGCAAGAGCCATTGTAGAGAATGCCACCTGGCATATTCATCCGAATGAGCGGATCGGATTGATCGGTTTCAATGGAACCGGCAAATCGACGATGCTCAAACTGCTGGCCGGCGAATACCTGCCCTCGCTTGGTGAAGTGATCCGGAGCAGAAGTACGTCCATCGGTTATTTGCACCAGGACCTGCTCAGCTTTGATACCGGCGAATCGATCCTGCAAGTGGCATTGGGTGCTTTTGAAAAAGTACTGCAACTCGAAAAAGAGATTGAAGAAACGGGCAAACTCCTGGAAGCCAACCACGAAGACGAAGCGTTGCTGCAACTGTATTCCGACAAGCTGCACGAAATGGATACGCTGGACGGTTACAACATCCATCACAAAACGGAAGAGATTTTGCAAGGCCTGGGCTTTTCCAACAGTGACCTGAGTCGTCCGTATAAAGAATTCTCCGGAGGCTGGCGGATGCGGGTACTCCTGGCTAAAATGATCCTGCAACAGCCCGATCTGCTCCTGCTGGACGAGCCCACCAACCACCTCGACCTCCCAAGTATTGAATGGCTGGAAAAATATTTACAACACTATCAGGGATCGGTGGTGATTGTTTCGCACGACCGCTGGTTTCTGGACCGGATGGTTACCAAAATTGTAGAGGTGTTTCAACAGGGATTGCACATCTACGGTGGCAACTATTCCTTTTACCTGAAAGAGAAAGCGTTGCGGATGGACCTGCAGCAAAAAGCATTTGAAAACCAACAAGACTATATCCGTCAACAGGAACGATTTATTGAACGCTTTCGTGCCAAAGCCACCAAGGCCGCTGCCGCACAGGCTGCCATCAAAAAACTGGATAAGCTGGAGCTTATTGAAGCGCCCACCAATGAACGACCGAACATCCGTATCAATTTTTCGATTGATAAAACACCCGGTAAAATTCTCTGTGAGCTGAAAGACATCTCCAAACACTACGGTGCTACACGCATTGTAAGTAATGCCGAAGCCGAAATTGAACGCGGTGATAAAATAGCCTTGATTGGTGCCAACGGTAAGGGGAAATCGACTTTACTCCGCATTATTGCCGGTGTGGAAACCTTTGAAGGCTCTCGAAAAGAAGGACACAATGTAGACCCCAGTTTTTACGCACAACATCAGTTGGAAGCACTGGATCTCAGCCATACCCTTCTGGATGAAATGAAAAGTTGCGGCAGTCAAAAAACAGATCAGGAATTGCGAACGCTGCTGGGTTGTTTTCTGTTCAGCGGTGACGATGCAGACAAGAAAATCAAAGTACTGAGCGGCGGTGAAAAAGCACGGATCGCCCTGGCAAAAACCATCATCAGCAAAGCCAATTTCCTGTTGCTGGATGAGCCTACCAATCACCTCGACATGCATTCGGTAGAACTGCTCATTGAAGCACTCAACAAATACGAAGGCAGTTACATTCTGGTAAGCCATGATCGCTTTTTTGTATCGCAAACCGCCAATAAAATCTGGGAAATCGTTGACGGAGCCATCAAGGAATTTAAAGGCACCTACAACGAATACCTCGAATGGAAAGAGCGCATGGCGCAGAAGAAACCGGAGGCGGAGAGCAAGGAAAAAGTCAGACAGCCCGAACCGGTAGCAGCGGCTCCTGTCCAAAAGAGCGTTGAGCCGGCCATTCCCGATAACCGCCAGCCCATCAACAAAGAAGTCAAGAAAGACCTGCAGCGCCAGCAAAAACAACTCGAACAACTGGAAGTACAGATCAATACCGCAGAGCAGAAAAAGAAGGCGCTGGAATTGCAGTTATCGGAACCCGATACCTATTCGGATAAAAACAAATTTCTGCAAACCGAAACAGCCTACCAGCAAGTTGCCCGTGAGCTCACCCGACTGAACGAGCAATACGATGGCCTGTTTGAAAAAATCATGGAACTGGAAACCCGTATCGGAACAGCATAAAAAAAGCCATCCCCAGGAATGAGGACGGCGTATTTACCTATAAGAGAACCAACAGTTCTTTTAATTCGGTTAGAACGTATGTTCGCTCACGACACGACTGGATCCGTCGTTGGTCATTTGCTTGATACGGTAGTACGTCTTGGCTTTTGTATTTATTTTCTCACGGAAGCGGTACGAGAAGTACTGCTGTTCATCAAACCCACCCAGTACAATACCGGCTGTGGTATAATGTGTTCCGTTTTCGCTTTTTTCGATGGTATAATAAAGATCAGCTGATTCTGAAGAAGCTTTCCATTGCAGTTGAATGCGGTCGCCTGTTTGTTTGAATTCCACATCAAAAACCTGAGGCCATTGGGCTGCAAAAGAAGGAACAGTAAAAGGTTGTGGAGCTGCTTGTGCACTGGACAACTGAAAGGCAAGAAATAAACTGAATAAAATCGTTTTCATTTATAGAGTATATTGATTATTGACAATCAACATAGGAACTGGAACGGACGATTTTTTAAAGGATTGGACGGGTAAACGGAATTGAAGCGGGAGAAAACTGTTGGGTCCGGATTCAATTGTACCGTAAAATTACTGTTCTTTTTGAATTATGCAAGTTTTACGCAAATTATTTTCAGTAAAATTACGGAAGGCGGTTGGGCAGTCTACTGAAATGAGAAGAAAATAGTGAACGATACTGCGAGGAACGAAGCAGTCTATTGATTAAGAAACGATACTAAAAAATAAGATTGCTTCGCCACGATGCCACACACAAGGCCTTCTTCGCTCGCAATGACGTGCGTTTGGGTGTACTGTTTTTGAAAAACGTCATCGAGTCTTGATCGTCATCCCCTCCCGAGCGTCATTCAGAGCGTAAGCGAAGAATCCCCTGCTTAAAGAACGTGCCTTCCCTCTCGATCGTCACTGCGAGGAACGAAGCAGTCTGCTCTGTTAAGGAACGTTTATAAAAACTATAGATTGCTTCGCCACGATGCCACGCACAAGGCCTTCTTTACTCGCAATGACG
>CANGQQ010000191.1 GCA_947456025.1 Chitinophagaceae bacterium
ATGGCATTACACTTTATCGTGTAATGGCAGCCCCCTTGTTGCTGCTTCTTATTTTTACATCGGAATATGAATGGTTTAAATGGTTACTGGGCATCAGTTTCTTCACCGATCTGATTGACGGTTTCCTTGCCCGTAAATTCAAAGTGACCAGTGTTTTTGGAACACGTCTCGATTCCATTGGAGACGACCTGACGATTGTCGTTGCACTGATAGCCATGTTTTATTGGAAATACAACTTCATCAAATTACATCTTCCTGAAATGATCCTGTTGCTGGTGCTTTTTATCCTTCAAACAACAATGGCCTTTCTTCGCTATCGCACCATTACCAGCTTTCATACCTACCTGGCAAAACTGGCGGCAATTTTTCAGGGCTCGTTTTTACTTCTGTTGTTTTTCGTACAAAATCCACCCATCGCTCTCTTTTATGCTGTTGTGATCATAACGTCGCTGGAACTGATTGAAGAATGTATTCTGGTAGTACTGTTATCCAAATGGACAGCGAATGTAAAAGGTCTTTACTGGGTGCTGAAACAACAAAAAGGGAAGAATGCAACCTTGTAAACTGACCTGAACCGGTTCTTTTCCCATAGCAAGAATGGAAACATCAAAAAAACCGAATGCAATTTTGTCAACTGACCGATAAATCAGACTTTTACGAAACCTTTAAACCCTTCAAAAAGGTTTTTCAAACGGACATCTAAGATCATATGGCCAAGAGCAAAAAAACAAAACCCGTTATTCTAATCACCAATGACGATGGCATTACTGCACCGGGCATCCGTAGTTTGGTTGAAGCCGTAAAAGACCTTGGAACGATCGTTGTTGTTGCGCCAGACAAACCACAAAGCGGCATGGGGCATGCCATCACAATTGGTGCTCCTTTGCGCTTGAGCTCCGTCCATCTATTTGATGGTGTTGAATCCTGGCAATGCAGCGGAACGCCTGTTGATTGTGTGAAACTGGCTGTTGACAAAGTGTTGCATCGCAAACCGGATCTTTGTCTGAGTGGTATAAATCACGGAGCAAACCACAGCATTAATGTAATCTACAGCGGCACCATGAGTGCGGCTATTGAGGCGAGTATTGAGAGTATTCCATCGATTGGGTTTTCGCTTCTCAACTACAGCATGGAAGCAGATTTTAGCGCTGCGGGCCTATATGCACGAATCCTGGTCGAAAAAATCATAAGCCGAAAAATCGACAAACACCTTTGTCTTAATGTAAACATTCCTTCGATCGACAAGAAATTAATTCGGGGTATTAAAGTATGCAGACAAGCCTATGCCAAGTATGTGGAAGATTTTGATGAACGAAAGGATCCCTCCGGGAAAAAATATTACTGGCTCACAGGCGAATTCAAAAACTTTGACAAAGGGAAAGATACAGATGTATGGGCACTGGAACACAATTACGTAAGTGTTGTACCTGTACAGTTCGATCTCACAAATTATGAATTGAAAAAACAACTTGAAACAAAATTGAAATTCTAATGCTGAACATCAACAAATATCCATTCGGATTGGTTTTGGGCGCCCTCGCTCCCATTTTAGGTATTGTATTGTATTATTATACAAAAGTTGGACCCGATGTCCTCAGCCTCAGTGATTTTATTGAATACTTTTTCAGAAACAAAGCGCTACTGACGGCTGTCGGAAGTTTGAGCTTGATTGTCAATATTGTTTTTTTTACAATTTTCATTAACAGAAAACACGACAAGACCGCAATCGGCATTTTCATCATGACGGTGATGTACGGTTTGATGATCCTTTACGCAAAATTTTTCATGTAAGCATTTTACCGCCCAATTGATCATTTCAACAATCTCTTCCGCTCAATGAAGTATTACATAATTGCCGGTGAAGCCAGTGGCGATTTACATGGAGGAAATCTCATCCGGTACATTCACGAATCAGATGCGCAAGCTTCGATCCGTTCATGGGGTGGCGACCGAATGCAAGAGGCCGGTAGCACACTGGTCAAGCATTACCGTGATTTAGCCTTTATGGGTTTCTTAGAAGTGGTAAAAAATATCCGAACAATTCTGAAAAACATTTCTTTTTGTAAAAAAGATATTTTGGAATTCCGTCCGGATGTTGTTTTATTGATTGATTATCCCGGGTTTAATTTAAGAATTGCTGAATGGGCTAAATCAAAGGGATTCAAAGTGGTGTACTACATTGCGCCACAAGTTTGGGCATGGAAAGAAAACAGGGTCATTAAAATGAAAAAAAGCATTGATCAAATGCTGGTGATTTTACCCTTTGAAAAAGACTATTTCCAAACAAAATGGAACTGGGAAACACATTACGTAGGACATCCGTTAATGACTGTTGTACAAGAGGCGATGCGCCAAAAGCATACACTATCCATTTTCCATTCTCAATCGCATCCTAACAAACCAATCATTGCTTTGCTTCCCGGAAGCCGGAAACAGGAAATCCTTAAAAAACTGCCGGTCATGCTGAACGTTTGCCGCCAGTTTCCGGATTACCAATTCGTTATTGCCAAAGCGCCCGGTATTGATGCAGGGTTTTACGACAGTATGATCAGGAACGATGAAAATGTTTCTTATGTATCCAATCAAACCTATGTCTTATTACAAAACAGTACAGCTGCATTGGTAACCAGCGGAACGGCTACTTTAGAAACCGCCTTATTCAATGTTCCGCAAGTGGTATGTTACAAAGGGAACGAATTTTCGTACCAAATTGCAAAACGACTTGTAAACATCAAATTCATTTCTCTGGTGAATTTAATTATGGATCGTGAGGTGGTCAAAGAGTTGATCCAGAAAGAAATGAACAGCGGCCAATTGGCTTCAGAGCTCAGAAAGATTCTTCCGGGAGGAACGAACAGAGACGCAATTCTTTCCAACTATCAATTATTGAGAGCAAAATTAAGTTCGGAAGGCAACGCATCTGAAATAGCCGCAAAAATCATCGTTTCCACAACACAAAGCGGCAGCAATTAGACGATCTTGCAGTAACATGTTCCCTTCAAATTCACTTTTGATACAGAAGTTAAAGGATACGTCTGACCAACATAATCAGCAAGGCTAACAAAAAAAGCAAAATGGATATTCGGTTGATGCCATGCATGTACTTCATCCATTGAGTTTTTTCCCTTGTAGGATCGGGTTTTCGTAAATACAGATACTCTGCAAGTTGTTTAAAGATTCCCATTTCAGTTATTAAATAAGTAAAAAAACATAGTCTGTAACGCGGTTATGACTTCAATCATAATCAACAACATTGAATCATCTTAGTTTCGGTTGTAAAATAAATCTTTTAAACATTTAATACAACAGCTATGAAGTTCTCGAATTATCTTTTTTTAGCTGCATTGTCTTTAATGATCGGCTGTAGCGGCTCATCTGAAAAAGTAAACAATGCCACTGAACCTGCAACCAATCAGCCTGTCGCTGGCGGACAATCCAATGTACAGGACAACGAATCAGCTAAAGATATTGTCAAAATTGCGGTGGGAAGCAACGATCATACAACACTTGTTGCAGCCCTCAAAGCGGCTGAATATGTTGATGTTATTTC
>CANGQQ010000192.1 GCA_947456025.1 Chitinophagaceae bacterium
GTACCGTGGTCTGGATCTTCAACCCCAATCCTCGGCCCGGCTTGCTTTTTTAGGAGCGTTGCTTTTTCTCGTTTCACCCTATCATTCCGAAAACATTCTGTGGGGGGCTACATCGCATTACTTTGTCACGTTGTTTTTGCTTCTATGGATTGGGAAAGGCATTTTGAACTATTGCACAGGAATCGTGACTCCCTTGCGCTTGATTTTCTTACATCTTGCGTTTGCCTTTGCTTTGGTAACACTTGAAATTTCCTTTCTGTTTCCGGTTATATACTACCTTCTTTTTTTATTGTTTCTATGGAACAGAAAAACTGAAATTCGGCATCGTTCTTACTTTCTTCAGATTGTATTACCGCAACTCGGTTTGATTGCTTTGTATTTTTTGTGTCTGAAGTTGAAGTACGGTTACTGGTTACCTTATGGAAGAGAAGGAAAAGATGCGGCTGTTTCTATTTCCTACATGCTTACGACGCTTACGCAGCATTTGATGAAGCTTTGGGGATTTATTCATTTTACAAGTTATCCAACACGTTCACTGATTTATGGCTGGGCCTTGCAATGGGGCTGGTCTTTGTTGTTTCTGTTGACGCTTTTTTCGGGTACTTCCCTTTGGTTAATGAAAAAATCCAAACAGCGTTTGTCGGTCTTTTGGTTTTTTTGTTTTACGGGTTTGATTTTATACGCACCGTTTATCCGGTTGTATTTTATGTATCTTTTTCGTTTGGAAGGGAATCGGTACTCTTATTTTTCATCTGCTTTTTTACTACCCGCTGCGATCTTGATTTTTTCAGTTTTTTCGATTCGTCTTCGAATCGTTCTAACTGCCTTGGCTATTGGACTTTCCCTGTTTTTCATTTTTCCAACAGTTCATTCTTATCGGAACGCAGGACGTTTGCATAGCAAATATTTGAATCAATTTCCCGATACGCTCAAAGGGCGCATCTTTTTAATGAATGTGCCTTATAATTGTACTGACGCATATGTATTTCGTGAGACGCCACGACTAACGATGGCATTGAATTTATACAAGAACGGGGAATGGAATAACAAAGTAACTATCATTGCCTGGTACAATGCCCAAACCGTTAGCGATGCATTTGCTGCTGCGCGTATTTCGGAAAACAGCTACCGAATTCAACAGAAAACACCCGGAGCTTGGTGGATGTACGAACATTTGGGGGCCACCAATTACGAAAATGAGATCTATCGGTTTGAAACCGGAGAAGGAAACAGTTGTACCATCACCTTTAAACAAACCTTAAAGCCTGATGATGCCGTGCTTTTCTTCAACGGCAAACGCTTTATAAGATTGAATGAATAATTGTCAATAATTCACCATTTGTTCTTCGATTTGTTCCGGAAGTGTTCTCCATTCGTACTGTTGATTTCGTAAACGGGGCTCAAAACCGGCTTCACGGATGGCATCCTGAATGGTTTTGTAGGTGAACCGATGCGGAGCTCCCGCTGCACTTACAACATTCTCTTCCAGCATGATGCTGCCAAAATCATTGGCGCCTCCGTGTAAGCTCATTTGTGCTGTTTGTTTACCTACCGTTAACCAGCTCGCCTGAATGTTTTTAATGTTGGGTAACATGATACGGCTGATGGCGATCATTCTTAAATATTCATCGGCAGTTGTGCTATTGTGCACACCACGGATTTTAGCAAGGAGTGTATCTACATCCTGAAAGGTCCAGGGGATGAACGCTAAAAACCCTTTGGCTTCTTTGGGTTTGCGGCTTTGCACTTCACGTATTTTAACGAGATGCTCGAAGCGTTCATGAAGAGTTTCCACATGTCCAAACATCATGGTAGCACTCGTGGTGATATCAAGTTGGTGCGCTTCGGCCATAATATCCAGCCATTCCTGTGCGCCGCATTTACCCTTGCTGATGAGTCGGCGTACTCTGTCGATCAGGATTTCGGCACCGGCACCGGGTAACGAATCCAAGCCGGCTTCTTTAAGTGCCGACAGTACTTCGCGATGCGTACTTTTTTCAAGCTTGGTGATATGTGCTACTTCGGGTGGACCTAAAGCATGCAGTTTCACATTGGGATACAACTGTTTCAACTGCTTAAACAAAGTCGTGTAGAATTCCAGACCCAACTCCGGATGATGCCCACCCTGCAAGAGCAGCTGATCGCCACCCCAGCGAAGGGTTTCCTCAATCTTTTTCTTGTACGTATCAATATCTGTTATGTAGGACTCAGGATGTCCCGGAATCCGGAAAAAATTACAAAACTTGCAGTTGGCGACACATACATTTGTTGTATTGACATTCCGGTCGATTTGCCAGGTCACCTTATTGTGTGGAACCTGTTTCTTACGTAATTCATTGGCCACAAACATGATTTCGGCCAGCGGGGCCTGTTCAAATACAAACATTCCTTCTTCAATGGAGAGAAATTCGAAATTCAATGCTTTCGTGTAGAGCTCATTCAGATTCATAATGAATATAGTTTGTATTGTCGGTACCCGGGATGCAACCTGCAAGCCGTGACAGGAGTGTTTGGCAAAAGTACGTTGCCGTTTCTATACGAACTGATTCTGTTGATCAAAAATTACTTGCAGGTTCGTGAACATTTGATGTAACTTAATACATGGTTGCATTGAAAACACTCCTTCTTCTGACTCTGTTTTGGTTTGCACAGGATGTTCAAGCCCAAAAACCCAAACACCATTCCCGGTCAAAACGCCTCACAACCCTGCGTTTTGAACAGTTGAGCGGAGGGGTCATCCTTTTAAAATGCACGCTCAACGGGTTCAAGGATTCGCTCAATTTTATACTGGACACCGGCAGCGGGGGTATTTCGATCGATACACAGACAGCTGCTTTTTATCATTTGCCGTTGGTTGCTACAGACAAAACCGTCAGGGGAATTGGCGGTGTTAAAACATTGAATTTTTATAAGGGAGGCTCTTTAAATTTTCAGGGTTTAGAGGTGAAGAATCTGGATTTTTACATCAACGATTATGAAATACTCTCACAGGTCTATGGTGTTAAAATTGATGGGATTATTGGCTATTCGATGATGCGTCGTTACATCATTGCATTGGACTACGACTTACATCTGGCAACGTTTTATGCACCCGGATCGTATCGGTATCCTTGCGGAGGAATCAGGTTATCTCCTGTTTTTGCAACGATTCCAATCGTGCGCGAGCCATTTCGTTCGGTAAAGGACTATGAAGCTTCCTTTTATTTCGATACCGGAGCGGGCATGTGTTTGCTTTTTAGCGAACGTTTTGTGGATGACAGCTCAATCTTGGATGCGCGATACAAAATCCTGAATACCCAACTGGAAAGTCCGGCCGGAAAAGTTTCCATGAAACTGACCGTATTGAAACGGTTTCAAATCGGTTCCTATCGTTTTCGGAAAGTGCCGATGTACATCTATCGCGATTCCGTTAATGTATTTCAATATCCTTCCATAGCAGGACTGATTGGAAACGATTTGTTGCGAAGATTCAATGTGGTGTTGAATTATCCCGACCAGACGATTTATTTGAAACCGAA
>CANGQQ010000193.1 GCA_947456025.1 Chitinophagaceae bacterium
GATGGCTTTAACTCAGTTCTGTAGGCGGCAGTTCCGGCTTGGCGTAGTGCAGGCGGCTCAGTAAATGCGTTGAATGGTAACTGTCAAGACCTGAAATCGTAATGGTTCCTGCTGCTTCTATTTGAATGCCTCCTTGCGGTAACAAGCAATGCTCCGGAACAAAGACTTCGATCACTTTGCCAATGACGAGGATGGTTCCGTTGATGTTCAATGCATGCTTCTCCACAAATTCCAGTCCGTATTTGATGCGACTTTCTTTTACATAGGGCGCTTGGAGTACAGAGCTGAATTCGGTTGTTAATCCGGTGGCCTCAAATTCTGAAACGAGCTTTGGATAACGTGCAGCGGTTTGATGGGCGTTTTTATAGATCGCCTCATGCACATGATTGATGGTAAAACACCGGGTTTCAATGATGTTTTCAAGCGTATGTCTTTGCGTAGAGTCCGGTCTGCTAACGAACCCGATCAATGCGGGATTGGAACCAATGTGCAGTACAGAACTAAAAATAGCCAGATTGGTTTGTCCGTTTGAATCGATGGAGCCAATCAGCGAAGCACTTTTAAAACCGCTGAGCGAATTGATGAAAGCAGCTCTTGTCCGTGTTTCCATCTTAAGGATGTCGTCACTCGAAATACAACAAGGCTTCATCGTGTCTGTGTTCATGTGATATCAAACAACCGATCATCCGATTTGTTGTAAATGGTACCGGTTCAAACCGTTTCAGTGCCGGTTGATGACGTTTATGCGCATAGACTTCTGATCAATTTCAAAAGCCAAACTTGAAACGGTTTGAGTATTGGCCGGATTTAAGTTCCGTCTAAAAGACTGTTCGCTTTCGATTAAATGGTGCTTCTGTTTTTAGACCGCGTTTCCATCCGTATCTTTAGTCCACTCAATTTTGAATGACTTCAATCGAATCGTATGAAATCAATCGGATGTTTCTTGTTTTGCCTGCTGTTTGTTGCTAAACTTTCAAGCGCACAGAAGGTGTTTGCGGTGGATTATCAAAACCAGGCCGAAGTAAAAGTCTTTGTGGTGAAATACGAAAATCAGGCCGACCTGAAGGTTTACAAAGTGAAGTACGAAAACCAGGCCGGTGAAAACAACGGCAAATGGTTTTTTACCCGCTATGCCAATCAGGCCGATAAAAAAATCTATTTTGTCGATTATGAAAATCAGGCGGATGTAAAAGTATATTTCGTTGAATACGAAAACCAGGCCGGTTGGCGCACCGCTTCAAAAAAGCATTTTTTTTATTAACGTCCGCTGTATTCTGTGAATGTTGACCTTGCCCAAGAGTGTCGGCAGCTTTCTGATTTCTTGATTTCAAAGAATGTTTAGTTTTACACCATGAAGGGTATGAAAAAAATTACGGTCGGTTTTTTGTTACTTTTTATGACCTGTGGCACCGCCTGGTCACAACCCAACAAAACCTATACGTCCTTTGAACAGGCGCTGGAATGCCCGGAGAATGTGTACATTCTTCAGATCCGTTACAGTGGGCTATCCAAAATACCCGAAACCATTGGCCGTTTTCACAATCTGGTCAAACTGGATTTAAGGGGCAACAAGCTCACGAGTTTGCCCGATGTGTTTGGATTGCTGCAAAACCTGCAGGTCCTGGACCTCAGTAACAACCGCATCGGTCAATTACCCGAGACGTTTGGAATGCTCATGCACTTAAAGAGGCTCGATTTGCGATACAACCAATTGGAAACCTTGCCCGAAACGATTGGAATGCTCACCAAGTTGGAAGAACTGGATTTGGGAAACAATGAACTGACCCGACTTCCGGAGAGCCTTACCAAGCTGACCAATTTGTTGGAACTGAACCTGAATTACAATCACAAATTGATTCTATCACCCACAATCAAGACCTTTTTAAAGTCCCGCGGACTTTAAAACTACCCATCAAGTCACTTTTTTACAACGTTTGCTACTGTTCCCGGCACGAAACAGGGTAAACGGCAGCGCCAAAAGGTCTGGTTTCTCCCCAGAAATCGAGCGCAACTCCATTTTTTAAACAATTGAAAATCATAGACTTAAAAGGTCGTAGGCTTTTAAGGGTCCATTTTTATCTGATTCAAGGGCGTTTTCTTTTGTTGTGGGATCAAGTTGGAATCAGATTTGCAGGGTATGCACCAATGTCCAAAATGGAGCTTGTATGTGTGTAGATTGATAGTGTGCAATATTTACTAATAAAAACCGTTTTAACTATGAAACTTCAACATCCTTTGTTCATTAAAATCCATTCCGTTTTGAATCCTGTAAAAAGCAAAACCCTGCATTTATTCAAAAACAATCCGGTTTATTTTGCTGTAGCAGCGTTGTTCTTTCTGCAAATTCCCATTTTGATTGCAGGAAACCGCACGGCCTCTTCCCGTTATGTGTCGGCTGCCTATGCAAAGTCCATGCTTTCATCGGCTGCTAAAAGCCTGAATGAGGTGATTCTGGAAAAAGCCGATAGTTTGTACAATAGCATTCATCTGGCCGATTTAGGCTTGGGTGAAGAGGCTTTTCAACTTGCTTACAAAGGCTATTACAAACTCATGGAAAAAGGAGTTGTTGGGCGTACCGGAATTTTAACGATTGCCGACTTCTCCAAATCCTCTTCCGAAAAGCGCTTGTATGTGATTGATATGGATCGCCAAACGATTCTGTTCAACACACTGGTCGCACACGGACGGAACAGCGGTTTGAACTATGCAAATGATTTTTCCAACCAACCGGAATCTTATAAAAGCAGTTTGGGTTTTTATCTTACGATGAATCCCTATACGGGCGACAACGGGTACTCGCTGCGCCTGAAAGGTTTGGAATACGGCATCAATCACAAAGCGTTCGAAAGGGCCATTGTAATGCACGGATCGGATTATGTATCCAAATCCTTTGAACGGATGAATGGATTTCTGGGCCGAAGCTACGGCTGTCCTGCAGTTCCGGTACAATTTGCACAGAGCATTATAGAAACGATTAAAGACGGAAGCGTTTTATTTATCTATCATCCTGCGAAATACCCAACGAACCGATCCACTGTATTAAACAGTTGATCTGTATTGTTGTATGGTTTCAGTAAACCCGGACATCGTGCCGGGTTTTTTAGTTTAAGAAATACCAGCTGAAAATTTGTATGCCCAGTCCGGTAAAAAACCCGAAGTAAACTTCGAAAGGGCGATGGTCGCTTACAATAAAACGGGCGGTACAGGTAAGTCCCGCCAGTAAAAAGGCAAGAAGCAGGTAAACCCCTTCTTCGAGACGGTTGGCAAACAGGAGGACGGAAAACAAAGCGAACAATCCTCCGGCGCCTATCGCATGCATACTCACTTTAAAATAATTGTTGATGATCAGGGATGCACAGGCCGTGATGAAAAGGCCCAGTAAAAAGGAGCGCAACTCAACGGGATCGCCCAGTTTTTTGGATACATAATAGTTCCAGAAAAAGAAGGTGATACAGGCAACGTAAGGAATGATGCGTTCGCGTTGCGTTTTCAATTGAATTGAATCGA
>CANGQQ010000194.1 GCA_947456025.1 Chitinophagaceae bacterium
CTGGATCAGCTTTTATTGTCGTTACGACAGCCGGTTTTAGGTATTTGTCTGGGTATGCAACTGATGTGCCGATTCTCCGAAGAAAATCATACAGATTGTCTGGGTATTTTTGATGAAGAGGTCAAACGTTTTTCTGATGCCGGTACAAGCGACGGCTTTAAAATCCCGCAGATAGGTTGGAATACCATTACGAATCTAAAGACGCCCTTGTTTGAGGGAGTTCAAGAGAGTAGCTACTGTTATTTTGTTCATGGTTATTATGCAGCCTTAGGAAATCATACCATTGCAGAAACCAATTACATCTTGCCTTATAGTTCTGCGCTTCACAAAGACAATTATTACGGTGTTCAATTCCATCCCGAGAAAAGTGCGGAAGTCGGGGAGTTGATCTTACAAAATTTTATCAGATTGAGTATATGAAAATCATTCCTGCTATAGATATCATCGACGGCAAATGCGTTCGTCTGACACAGGGCGATTACAGCCAAAAAACGATTTACAATGAACATCCGCTTGAAGTGGCTTTGCAATTTCAGGATGCCGGATTGGAGCGGCTTCATCTCGTAGATTTGGATGGTGCTAAAGCCGGTCGTGTTCAAAACTGGAAAGTGCTTGAGACGATTGCAGGTAAAACCAATCTGGTTATTGATTTTGGCGGCGGTATTAAGACAGAACAGGACCTGGATATTGTATTTCAGTCGGGTGCTGCACTTGCAACCGTTGGCAGTATTGCGGTAAAGGATGAGTCGCGCTTTGTAGGTTGGCTTGAACAATATGGTCCCGATCGTTTTTTGTTGGGCGCCGATGTTAAGGATGAACTCATAGCCGTGGGCGGCTGGCTCGAAACCACTCAGATTCGTATATATGATTTCATACAATCTTATGTTCAACGTGGAATCGTTCAATTGTTTTGTACCGATGTGAGTAAAGACGGAAAGCTCGAAGGCCCTTCGCTACCGTTGTATCAACAAATCATTGAACAATTTCCCGGTCTTCATTTTATTGCAAGCGGAGGCGTAAGTTCCATCAAGGA
Source organism: Chitinophagaceae bacterium (assembly GCA_947456025.1). GTDB lineage: Bacteria > Bacteroidota > Bacteroidia > Chitinophagales > Chitinophagaceae > Lacibacter. The sequence goes on from CANGQQ010000194.1 coordinate 1,034, forward strand.
TCTGGAAGATCTGGCTTCCATTGGTTGTTCCGGGGCTATCGTAGGTAAGGCTATTTACGAAGGACGTATTCGTTTAGAAGAACTCACCCGCTTTCATACTGTTTAATTTTTCTTCCATTTTGTCCGGACAAGAGCGGCCAATTGCAATGCATCGGGTGTAAGGCGGAACAGGAAGATACCGGCAACAAAGAGCACGGCATATAGACTGCTGCGATAGAATACGCCGGTCCAGTTGTGGTTGTCTTTAAAAAGAACATAGGCGATTCCGTAAACAACAACAGCCATCACGATACTGTACAGTGTTTTCGTATTGAACGGTTGCAGCTTGTAACGTGACCAAAGAAAAAAGTAACGTATCGTGTTGTAAATCGTAAAGGAGATCAGGTTCGCATAAGCGCTCCCGATAATACCCAAATTTTTGACCAGCACATAATTTAACGGCAGTATCAGAACCACCAGAATGATGCCGGTGTAAAATTCAAATCTCCATTGAGAAGAAGTGGCGATGATTTGTGCATTAACACCTGTTCCTGCATCAATAATTTTGGTAATGCCCAGGATCAGGATCACGTAGAGTCCGGTTTCATATTCACTTTGAATATGGATCAAGCGAAAGATCTCGTGAATGTTAAGCCAGATCCCTGTGAAAATGAACAGGCCCAGCAACAACAGATTGATGGAGGTGCGTTGGTACAACCGGTTGATCTCGAGCATGTTTTTGTTTTTCCATGCAATCGACAAAGCCGGTACCGTTACAGCGATGATGCTTCGTTGCGGCACCTGAATCAGGTTGGCAATATAGGTGGCCAGATTGTATACTCCGGCATCATGAATACCTTTTTTGCTGATACCGGCAATAATAATCGTGTCGGCGACCTGCGAAAGAATGACGATGATGGTCCCGGAATATACATATCCGGATAAAGCCAACATTTTCTTTTTGAATTTTTGAGTAACCGTACTGACTTGGAAGGTAACGCTGAAATAGTTTTTTGCTTTTAAGGTCAGCCCTAAAATAATGGCGATGATCAGAAATAAAAACGAGAACAGTTTGATGAAAGAATCAAATCCGATGAACCTGAAATAAAACAGGAGCAGAAGGATTGAAGTAAGTATCCGCAATCCGGTTTCCCTTAAAAAATTCGGAAGTATAGTTTGCTGATGTGTCCAGGAAAAGGTCTCAAAAATGGAGAACAATAAGGTGCCTAAACCAAAGAAAAATACCCAGGGGTAGTAGAGTACAAACAGTTCGGAGCGTTCACTGAATTTCCGTACAATCAATGGTTCAAAAAGGAAGCCTCCGAGAAGTACGAGCATAAACCCGATGATCGGGAAGACCAGAGTCCAGGTGTACAGGTCGTTTTGTTTTAAAGGTAAACGGTCCTTGTAATAGGGGAAGAATTTGAGTAATACCGGTGGGATCCCCAAACTGGCTACGGCAAAAATGAGTTGTCCCAGATCAAAAAACAAACGGGTTAGCCCGTATTGTGCCGGTGTAAAGGAATGTTCTCCGGATCGTATGAACAGCCAGGTGTTCACAAAGCCAATGGCAAATCCGATATAGGTAACAATACTTGAAATGATCGCCTGTTTCCTGATTTGTCCCATGTGGTCTTTGCCTTTGTTGCCGTAACGATTAAATCGCTAAGGTAACTTGTTTCCGCAAATGATGGAGTTTGTTCTACCCCCTTCAGTTACGGGGTGCTGTAATCTGTTGGTATCGGATGTAAAAATCCGGGTTCATCAATGGTTCTATCTTTTCGTCTTTAGAAAAACGGGTTCTTAGTTTTTGCCATTTTTCGGTTGCCAGAAACAACCCGTAATGATTTTCGGCATCCGGCAACAAAACAGGCATGTTGAAACCTTCAACGCAATTGTTCCAACGATAGCTCAGCAGCTGTTGTCCGTTTTCCACACTCAGGAAATATTCGAGTGTGGGGATTTCAGTTGTACGCAGATATTGGTCAAATACTTTTTGAAGTTGAAATCCTGTTCGCATGGCGATAAACGCTTCTATTTCCTGTGACGAAACAGTCTTGTGAAAATATCTCCGGTTCAGGTCCAACAACAATTGCCTGAAAGTGGAATCGTTTCCAATGATTTGCCTGATGGTATGAATCATGTTGCTGGCTTTAAAATACATATCACTGCTACCTTCACGATTCACGTGGTAGGGGCCAATAATGGGTTTGTCATTAAGGATACGTTTACGCAAGCCACGACAATATGCATTACCTGCTTCGGTTCCAAAGTAGTAATCGGTAAATAATACCTCGGCATAGTTGGTTAATCCTTCCTGGATCCACATGTCGGCCGCGTCTTCGCAGGAGATGCTGTTGCCAAACCATTCATGTCCGCTTTCATGTACGATCATGAAATCCCATTTCAGTCCCCAGCCGCTTTCACTGAGATCGTTTCCTCCGTATCCGTTC
>CANGQQ010000195.1 GCA_947456025.1 Chitinophagaceae bacterium
CAGTTTTTTGCTCTGTACGCCAATGTAGATGGTTTTGCCTGCAAAGAATCGGCCATTCCATTAAGCGAAAGGCCTGAAATTGACCGATGGATTTTGTCGTCCTTGCATACGCTGATTCAGAAAGTGAATGAGGCATTGGATGATTACGAGCCAACTGTTGCAGGCCGACTCATCGAGTCTTTTGTGGACGAACACCTGAGCAACTGGTATGTACGTTTGTGTCGCCGCCGTTTTTGGAAGGGAGAATACGAAACCGATAAAATCAGCGCTTACCAAACCCTCTACGAGTGTCTGGAAACCATTGTTCGGCTTATCGCGCCCATTTCACCTTTCTTTAGTGATACATTGTTTAGAAACCTGAATCGTGTTACAGGCAGATTTCAAGTTGAATCTGTCCATCATGCAGCATTTCCCGTTTCAAATTCCGATTACATCAACGCCAATCTTGAAGAACGGATGCAATTGGCACAGGATACTTGTTCGTTAGTACTCTCTTTGCGAAAAAAAGAAAATCTGAAAGTGCGTCAACCGCTGCAAAAGATTTTGATTCCGGTCCTAAACCCCGGTATGCAAGAGCAATTTCAATTGGTAGAAGACCTGATTAAGAATGAAGTCAATGTGAAAGAAGTATCTTATCTGTCGCCGGATAACACCTTCATCAAAAAGAAAATCAAGCCCGATTTCAAGGTTTTGGGTAAGAAATTGGGTCCTAAAATGAAAGCGGTGGCGGCTGCTTTGGTCGATTTTTCTCAAGATCAGATCCGGGAACTGGAGCAGAAAACGGTGTATAACCTGTTAATTGATAATGAAAACCTTCCTTTATATTTGACAGACGTTGAAGTGGTGAGTGAAGATGTTCCGGGTTGGCTGGTAGCCACTAACGGAACGGTTACTGTAGCATTGGACATTACAGTAACGCCCGATTTGTTGAATGAAGGAAATGCCAGGGAATTGGTGAACCGGATACAGAAAATTCGTAAAGACAGTGGATTTGAACTCACGGACCGGATTTCTGTAAAAATAAGCGGTCATCCGGATCTAATGCCCGCCATCACTCAATTTAAGTCCTATATTTGCGCCGAAATTTTAGCCGATCAACTCGACGTTGTGCCTGATATTTCTGAAGGTTTTGATGTTGAGTTCAATGAACATCTTTTAAAAGTAAACGTTTCCAAAAAAGGAGGATAGCATGCCAGCCAAAAAGAAAGCAGCAAAAGCTCCAGCTAAACCAGCTGCAAAAAAAGCAGTAGCCAAACCGGCTGCTAAATCTGCCCCTAAAAAAGCTTCAAAACCGGTAGCCAAACCGGCTGCTAAAAAAGCAGCGAAGCCTGCAGCGAAACCGGTGGCAAAAAAAGCGGCTGCTAAACCAGTTGTGAAACCCTCAGTAAAAAAGGCAGCAAAACCGGTAGCCAAATCAGCTCCTAAGGTAGCTCCTAAGGCTGCAGTAAAACCGGCTGCCAAGAAATCTGTAAAGCCGAGTGCGCCTGTAAAGCCGGTTGCGAAACCAAAAGCGGTTGCGAAACCCGCAACAAAATCGGAAAGCAAGAAAGTGCCGGTTGCAAAACCGGAGCCCAAAAAGCCTGAAACACCTGTAAAGGCAACGGCGAAAGCATCAAAATCTGTTTCCGAAAAACCGGTAGTCAGCAAGCCGGTGAAACAAGTTTCTGCATCCAGGCCATTGATTCGAAAGCCTGAAGCGCCCAAGCCGGCAGCTGTTGGACGGGAAACAGGAATTAAAATTCCTGTGAAACAGGCGATCAAAAATTTGAAACAGGAAGCAAAATCAAAACCTAAAAATGTAGATATCAGTACAATCAAAACTTCGATTGCAACATCTGTGCGTTACCAACCCGATTTTACGAAATCTGTACTGGATTCAAAAACAGAGCAAAAACAACAAGGACCCATGATAAGATACAGCGATAGTGACTTGGCTGAATTTAGAGAATTGATTCAAAGAAAATTAGAAGCCGCAAAAAAAGAATTAGGCTACTTGCAAGGTTTGATTACCCGCAAAGATGAAATGGGTGGTGATGACGGAGACGGACGTTATATGACTATGGAAGACGGCAGTGTGAGTATGGAGAGAGAGCAACTCAGTCAAATGGCAAGCCGTCAAATCACGTATATAGACCATTTGGAAAAGGCACTGATGCGCATCGAAAATAAAACCTACGGAGTGTGTCGGGTAACAGGAAAATTAATCGACAAAGCCCGTTTAAGAGCTGTTCCTCACGCAACGTTAAGTATGGAGGCAAAATTGGGGGTTGTAAAAGCACCTTCTCCTTCCTCCGGTGAATAATTCAAGTATTCAATGAATGTATTTACGGGCCGCAGTTTTGCGGCCTTTTTTTATGTTATGGAGCAAAAAAAATCCTTTCCTGAACCGGAAAGGATTGTAATGCTGTATCGGGGAAATGATTAATAATCTCTGTTAAAACCACCGCCTTTGTTGTAGCCGCCACCGCCACCGTTTCCACCACGGTAACCGCCGCCACTACCACCTTTGCGGAATCCGCCACCGCCGCCGCCGCCGAAGCTGCGTTTTTTGAAGCCGCCATCATCTTTTTTGGGCTGAGCTTCATTGACAACGATCTTACGACCTTGAACGTCTGTGTCGTTCAGGTTGCTGATAGCTGCCTGGGCTTCTTCATCATTCTCCATCTCAACAAAGCCGAAGCCTTTACTGCGACCAGAGAATTTGTCGGTTAAAATTTTGGCGGAGCCTACAGTGCCAAATTGTTCGAAAAGAGCGGATAAATCCTGATCTGTCATTGACCATGACAAGTTTCCAACGTAAATGTTCACAAGAAAAAAATTAAATAACTCAAAAATTCATGAAGCAGATTTGAAGATTCTCTGTAGACATTACTTGTAAAAAAAGAAGTCAATCCAGTGTAAATAACAAATCAGATTCACATTAACGTATTAAAGATAGTCAATTTTGATGAATCTGTTCTTTTTTCCAAAATTATTAATCCATGAACAAATCCGGAAGCTAAGTATGATGCCCGGATTGGCCCCAATTTCCCTTCATACAACACCTCTTTTTCGTAATCATATTGATAATGAATTGGTTATGATGGTTTATTTATGACAAAGAACCAGAATGACGGATTTTAATTTTCGGTGCATAGTATTTGCAGGTCATCAAAGCAACAAAGTGATTAATTTTACAGGTATCATTTACTTAAAAATCATGACGGAAGGCAAAAGACAGAAACAGGTGGCAGGGGTGATTCTTGAAGAATTAACACTGATATTTCGAAAAATAGGATTGAACATGATTGATGGCGGGTTGGTGTCCATTTCAGACGTCAAGGTTACGCCCGATTTACTGGAAGCCAGAATTTATCTCAGTGTGTTTCAGGCAAAGGACGAACAGGCTGTTTTGCGTAAAATAGAAGAAAAGGCACATGAAATCAAGAAAGATCTGGCCGAAAAAATGAA
>CANGQQ010000196.1 GCA_947456025.1 Chitinophagaceae bacterium
GTTTGTGCATGAGAGAAAATAAGCGTCAGCAATAAAGTGGCCAATAGGGGTAAACGTTTCTTCATTTCCTTTTAGTTTTCAATTGTCGGTTCAGTAGTAGAATAGATTCCAAATCGAATGAAAAAATTCAAATGATTAGAAAATTGGTAGTCTTAGGAATTGAAAGTACGGTTACATTCAAAGGAAGGATTCGGGTAGGTGTAAGGTCTCTTGGTAGGTTTTAAGAAGGAAATTGGGTAACGGTTACGTAAAAATACGGTACATTATTTGAAAACTCCAAATTTTTACTGAAAAATTACGCGGATTCGATGATTCGTTCCATTTTCATGCTTCTGGAACCTTTGATGAGCAGGTGTGCAGAACTGAAATGTTGCTCAAGATACCATTGACGTGCTTCTTCCGCATTCCGGAATGAAAGAAACTCATGGCCGAGCCGTTCAAATTCAGGTCCAACCAGTATCACATGGTCCCATGTAAAGTGACGAATGAGCTCTACGATTGCGCGATGTTCCGTTTCACTTTCAGTGCCCAATTCGGCCATGCTGCCCAACATCAATATTTTTTTGGAAGCCTGCACTTTTGCAAAATTTTCAATGGCCAGCTTCATGCTGCTGGGGTTGGCATTGTAGGCATCGAGGATGATGTGATTGCCGTCTTTCAGTACCATTTGTGACCTGCTGTTGGAGGGCTTGTAGTGTTCCAGTGCGTGTATGATTTTTGCTTCCGGAACCTTAAAATAAGCGCCAACTGCAACTGCGGCCAACAGATTCGGCAAATTGTAATCGCCCACCAATTGGGTTTGGATGGTACCATTCACCGTTGCATTTGTAACCACCACTTTTAAAAAGGGATCGTGTTCCACAACAACACCGGTTGTTTCCGCATGTTGTGTTCCGTAGGTAATCTGATGGGAGATACCATGACTCATCGTTTGCAGGTACTCATAATCGGCATTGATAAAAATGGTTCCGTTGTGCTGACGAATAAAATCAAAAAGTTCTCCTTTCCCTTTACGAACACCCTCAATACCGCCAAATCCTTCCAGGTGTGCTTTACCGCAGTTGTTGATGATACCGTGTGTGGGCAAGGTATATTGACAATACCCTTCGATTTCTTTCTGATGATTGGCGCCCATTTCCACAACAGCAATTTCCGCATCTTGTCCAATTTTTAAAAGGGTCAACGGAATACCGATATGGTTGTTGAGGTTTCCTTCGGTCGTGTATGTTTTGTACCGGGTAGATAAAACAGCATGAATCAGTTCCTTGGTGGTGGTTTTTCCGTTGCTTCCGGTGATGGCTAAAAACGGAATGTTGAATTGCTTCCTGTGATGAAGGGCCAGTTGTTGTAAGGTTGTCAATACATCATCGGTCTTATGAATTCGTTCGTCGGTAAATCCGGGATCTTCATCCACAATGACGGCTGCAGCTCCTTTTTCAAGGGCTTGTTTTGCAAAGAGATTGCCATTGAAATGATCGCCTTTCAACGCAAAAAAAAGATCCCCCGCTTTTAATTTTCGGGTGTCGGTTTGTACAGAAGGATATTGCAGGTAGAGTTGATAGAGTTGTTCAATTTGCATGCTCCAAAGATAATGTGGCTCCTTTATTTTTTCGTTTGGGCACAAAAAAAAGGCTGTCGTTTCGGACAGCCTTTCAATGAAATGTACAAAAACGTTATTTGCGTTTTCTGTTGTTTTGTTTTTTAGTTTGAAACCAGTTACCTGTTTTACGTCCGTTACCTTCCTGGCTGCCGTAACGTGTCATGGCACAACGGAAACCGATTGTAGAAGTACTTTGATCTTCTTCTAAATGACGACGGGTACCGGGGCTGAGCCAATAAGCACGGTCGTTCCAGCTACCGCCTTTGAATACACGGCTTTTATCACTTACCAGAGTGGTGATGCCATAACCGTATTGAACTCCACTCAGAGAATCACCATCTAAGTAGTCAATCGCGTATGATTTTTGATAGTTGCGACGATTTTTGGTTTCGTCTTCAGTTTCGTCGCGGTATTTGATACGGCCCATAGAATCTCTTTCGGGAGCACCGGAAGCCAGATCCATGCGCTGGAATTTATTACCACGATAGTAGTTGAAGTCATCACCATCGGTTGGAGATAAAGGTCTGAAGATATCGGCAACCCACTCACTCACATTACCGGCCATATTGTAAAGACCGAATCCGTTGGGATAGTAGGCTTTAATGGGACCCGGAATAGCGGAACGGTCGTTCAAACCACCGGCAACCCCCATGTTGTCACCCGCACCACGTTTGAAGTTGGCGAGGAACGCACCTTGCCAGGAACCGTGGCGTGCATCACGCAAACCGTTCACGTTTTGAGCCCAGGGATAAACTTGCTTGTTAGCGGTAATTTCTTCCCCACGTTTTTTCTCTGATTTACGAGGGTTGGGGTTTTGTCCTACATAACCATAGGCAGCGTATTCCCATTCAGCTTCCGTTGGTAAGCGATAATCGGGTAAAATAATACCTTCTTCGAAAGAAATATTGGTTGGAGGCTGTTTGGTAACAGGATCCTTGTAGTTTTTAATGTTTTTTCCGGGATTAGCCTGATAAGCACCCAGCAAATAAGCTTTGGTATTGAAATTTTCCTGACCACCGCCCTGCATTTGTTTTTGCAGTTCTGCTTTTTTGTTGGTGATGCCTTTATCCCAAAGAATATTCTCGTTCACACGATCTGTACGCCACAAGCAATAGTCATAAGCTTGTTTCCAGCTCACACCTACTACAGGGTAAAGATTGTAGGAAGGGTGGCGGAAATAATATTCCACTAAAGGTTCATTGTAAGCGAGCTCACTGCGCCAGCAGAGGGTATCCGGTAATGCACGGTTGGTGATAGCGGTATCGGCAAAAACCCGATTCAGCCAAAACAGGTATTCACGGTAGTGAACGTTTGCCACTTCCGATTCGTCCATATAGAACGATTGAACCGTAACACGGCGGGGGATGTTGTTCCACTCACGCATTACATCTTCTTCGGTAGCACCCATTGTAAGTGTACCACCTTCCACGAATACGAGTCCGGGGCCGGTTTGTTGTTGTTTTTCTTTGGCAACACGGAAACCACTTCCATTGGGGTCATTGTAACTCCAGCCTGTAGTTGATGATTTTTCAGCTTTTTTTGTGCAAGAAGCCATGAACAGGCTTGCTCCACATAAAAATAGGGCGGTCGTTCTCATCGAGAAAAGGTTTTTCATCTCTTCGTTTTTTTTATTAACGGGGAAAGTTCAAAAATATTGTATTGAATTTTAACATCCAAAAATACCTTATCCCCGCAAACTTAGCGTTATATTTCTGAAAAATGAAATCAGGCTTCTTTGATTTAAGCTAAATTTGAACCTGCATGAGGA
>CANGQQ010000197.1 GCA_947456025.1 Chitinophagaceae bacterium
ACCTCGTTCTTATTGACAGAAGGATCTTTGATTCTTCGAACCAGTAATTCCGGACTGATCGATTTGAAATTGGAATACAGCACCGCACTGAATTTCAATACATCATCATAGGTAACCGGAACCACATTGTTGTTGACCAATTCCGGATAAATCAACGTTGCTACCGACCAAGCAATACCTCCGCTAAAAGCAATATTATCATTCAAGGAATAGGCTCCACTTGCATTGATCGCATAGACGATATCCGTTGCTTCAGCACCGTTCAACACCCTTGTGAGTTGATTGAAGTAATTGGTCAATGTAACTTCTCCTTCCAGCCCCTTTTCAACAGCTCCTGCCACACTCTTGGTTCCCCAATTGAGTTGAAAGAGCCGAAACTCATCCGTCGTGGTGTAAGGGAAATAACCACCTTTGGAATTGCCGCTTCCGATATCAATCAAAAACGTATTAAACCTTCTCACATCGGGAACTATACCCAGATGCGACAAACGTGCCTCAAGCTTTACATCCACTACCTCGACAGATCGTTGGGGCTCGTTGATTTTAGCACGAAATGAAGCAATCAACATTTGTACATTCTCGGCTTTATTTTGCTTATCGGCCTGCATTTTTACACCACTGCTAACAACGGTAAAAATATGTTTAGACGGAACGCCCACCTGATTAAGCGCATATTCAAACAATCCCGTAAAAGCTTGTAACGTTGCCGTGAAACTTGCATCGGTGAAAGCTATAAAGTCGGTATTAACAGACGTATCCTTCAAAATTTGAAAGGCGCCGGTTTGCCGGGCATTTTTCCCGATTTCCACCACACTCATCTTAACGCCCTTGGACCCCACTTCAATTCCAACATAAATATTGGATTTATTTAATTTCTGAAACGAAGTCCCCTGTGCCAAAACAGAACAGGCAGACAGTAAAAAAAAGAATAACGACACAACACGCAGAAACACATGCTTTGTATTCATGGAAAGGAGTAGTTTGACAATAAAAGTAGTTAAATCAGAACCGAGTTGAGACATCAAACACCGTAAGCAGCAACTTTGTGAAAAAGTAAAGCACAAATGTGAATTGTGTACTTATTGGCAGCAGATCATTGTAAGGCAACCAAGGAAGTGCCGATAGGAAGACCATTGTGATAAACCAATACTTCGTATCTACCCTTTTGCATTGAAGTAGCAGGCACTTCTACCTGCAAACGCTTATGCTCACCTCTAACATAATCAAAACGAATCCGTTTGGAATATTTCAATGTTCCTTCTTTCTGCGAAGAAAAGACACCTGCCGACCATTGATCTTCTTGCAAAACAGTACCGGATGGATCTTTTACCACAACATACAATTGCGCATTATCGATCGAATAAGAATTTTGATAAATCTGAAATGACAGTTGCAGCGGAGCAGAAAGACGGCTGTTGTTGATCTGAAAATCGCTTGCGTTCAATCCGGAAGAGAATTGAACCGGAGCAGAAGGCGGCCTTGAGGAAAGATTCGACACCGAACCTGCTGATTGTGGAGGAGTTGATCCTTGTTTCGAAGCTATTGTTGTTGAAAGCGGTGCTTCCTTGTTGCCAGTCACCTGCCGATTTGCCTGTAATGTTGATGATCCGGCACCGGGCAATTGGGACAAAGACATCATCCGGTCGATCTGCATACGTAATGAATCCAATTGCCGCCATTTTGCTTTCAACTCCAGACTCAAAGAATCGTTTCCGCTACGCATTTGTTCAAATGCCCGTTTTTCGATTTGATAACGTTGCTCAAGAGAATCAATGACACTTTGATGCCGTCCAGAAGATTCGATTTGCGGCGCAAGAGGCTGAACTAACGCATACTTACTCTTATCGTAAACATGAAAAATCCATGAACCAATCAAACACATGGAAACAAGCAACAACAAAATGGATTTTGTATCCTTCATGAATTTGCAAACTACTGATTTAAGTCAAGTAGATAACAACACAAACCCGGTTGTGGAAAAACTGTGAATCGGAAATTCTAGTGTTTCGGCCTATTGAGACACCAGAAATATGATTTCCAATTTTTCCCAAACAATGGAAATGCTTCCGTCAATATGAGAAACAAAGGCAAGTTGTTCCTGAAAATGATCACTCAACCCGGGTCTTACGGAGACTCTTAATACATCTTCCTCTTGTTTGTATCCGTAAGCGCCCCACTGACCTGCATTCTTATTGAAAATCAACACCCATTCATCCGTTCCGGGAATGGTGAAAAATCCATACTTACCCTTGGGTAACACTTGACCTTCAATCTTCACATCCGCATTGATTTCAAATGTGGTTGCTTCATTGGCTCCCGTTCGCCATATCTTTCCAAAAGGCACCAACTTTCCCCATATTTCACGATTTTTCACATAAGGCGCCCCATACTGTATCTTAATGTTTGCTGTTCCAACTTGAGTCTCCATGATTTGTGTTGGACTGGGCCGACCCTCATTTTGTTCTTGTGCATAAGCAAAAGGAAGTATAACTACACAACATAAGAAAGCAAAAATTCGTTTCATAAATAAGATTTATTCGTGCCGTTAAGGTACAAATGAATCCTGAATACGAAGGGGTATGATTCGTAGATTTAAAACGGTTGGACCCAATGACACAGTACGGGCATTTTAAATTGAACGGTCGTTCAGCGTTCAAACCGGAACCGAACAATTTAAAACTGTACTTTTGAATTTTGAAGAACGCATAAATATATGATACACGCCAACGCATTCAAAACGGGAAGGATCCTTCCAATAAAACATTTAGTTTTTGTGGCAGTTAGCTGTCTTTTTTATCTTTTCGGCCAGGCTCAATGCAAAGAATTCATCATCGGCATGAAAGGAGACACGCTGAATTGCATTGACGTGAAAGGGCAAAAACAAGGCAAGTGGGTCAATCGTTTAGAAGAACTCAGAGGAGAACCGGGCTTTGAGGAAGAAGGTGAATACCGCAATGATAAAAAAGAAGGGCCCTGGAAATTGTTTACCCTTCAAGGCGACCTGATGGGTATCGAAAACTATCGCTGGGGAAATAAAAGTGGCGTTCAGCAATACTTCAACAGTATGGGCGATATCATAAGGGAAGAAAGCTGGTTGGCATCCAACCCCGATAACCCTACTGAAACAGTCGAAGTTTTTGACGTAAACGATCCCGGAAAAGTGTACCGCGTAGAGGTAAAAATGGAAGGGTCCTCTGTTCCGCATGGCATCTGGAAAATCTATGAACCGGGATCGGGCCGTTTACTCAAAAAGGAAAATTTCATTCTGGGAAAAATCGATGATGGAAGCGGAACAGGAAACGGATTGATTCAAAAAGAAGAAACTGCTACCGAAGAGCCTTCTAC
>CANGQQ010000198.1 GCA_947456025.1 Chitinophagaceae bacterium
CAGAAGCATTGCATGTGAACACCTCTTATTTAACAGCTGTAGCGAACGATTACAGTTACGATGTTGTTTATGCTCGATTACTGAAGGGCATTGGAAATGCGGGTGATGTATTGGTGGGTTTATCCACTTCGGGAAATTCTAAAAATATTGTTGAAGCATTTCGTGTTGCAAAAGATAAACAAATTACCACCATTGGGCTAACCGGTGCTTCCGGTGGTGCAATGAAAGAGCTCAGCGATTTTTTATTCAATGTTCCTTCCAACGATACGCCAAGGATTCAGGAAAGCCACATCTTACTTGGTCATATTATATGCCAGTTAGTAGAGGAACAATATTTTGGTACAGCCCATAACCAACAATAGTTTTCAATGAAGTTAAAAACTGCAATTATTCTTGCGGGAGGATTGGGCACCCGGTTACGTTCGGCCGTACCGGATTTGCCGAAATGCATGGCACCGGTTGCAGGGAGGCCTTTTCTGGCTTATGTGATGGATTATTATCTGAAACAAGGCATTGAAACCTTTGTATTGTCGTTGGGTTATAAGCATGAACGCATCCGGGACTTTATATTTGAACAGTATCCGGATAAAGATATTCGGATTGTAATTGAAAACGAACCTCTTGGTACAGGCGGGGCCATTTTAAATGCACTCACCGCCACCAAAGATGCACATGTACTCATTCTCAACGGCGATACTCTTTTCAAAGTTGATGCCGACATCCTGTTTCAGTTCCACGTTTCACAAAAAGACACTTGTACATTAGCGTTAAAGCCCATGCAGAACTTTGAACGATATGGAGTTGTTGAATTGAACGAAGATGCTACAATCCGGAGTTTTCAGGAAAAAAAGCAATATACACGTGGACTGATCAACGGAGGCGTTTACATTCTTGAAAAAGCATCGTTTCTAAGTTTAAGTTTACCCATCAAGTTTTCGTTTGAAAAAGAATATCTTGAACCGTATTATTCTAAGCAAAAAATGTCGGGCTGCATACAAGACTGCTATTTTATTGATATCGGAATACCGGAAGATTTCACGAAAGCACAATCAGAACTTTCATAAATATGTCACAACACAGTCTCCCACTCAATCAGTTGCCCGTTGTTGAATCAGGATGGACATTGTTTCTTGATCGTGATGGTGTTATCAATGAAGAAGTGATTGGTGGCTATATCCTTCACCGGGCGGAATTTCGTTTTCGTCCGGGTGCTGAAGAGGCCCTAAAGCTACTCACAGGAATTTTTTCAAGGATCCTGGTTGTAACCAACCAACGTGGCGTAGGTAAAGGATTGATGACGGAGGAGGAATTAAATAAAATTCATGAGCACATGCTCCAAAAAATTGAATTAGAAGGTGGCAAGATCGATCGCGTCTATGCTTGCTGTGCATTGGATCGTAAAGATGTGAACCGAAAACCCAACCGAGGAATGGCAATTCAGGCCCAACAAGATTTTCCGGAGATTGATTTCACCCGTTCCATAATGGTCGGTAATATGCCTTCGGATATGTGGTTTGGTCGTAATATTGGTGCCTATACGGTTTACCTGCCAACCCGTGAAGATGCTTTTCCGGATGATTCAACAGTGGATGCAACCTATAAAGATTTGTTATCGTTTGCTCAGGAACTTAAAAGAAGTCATCACGTTCAATAACTTTATTTCTAAGAGTCATGCATACATTGAACAAAAAACTATTACTATTTTTCACGTTGTTGTGTACGATGCACAACTTATTTGCACAACTTCGAACACCTGCTGAAAATAAATTCTTCCGACAAAAAGAGGACTCTCTCAAACGCTATGCCTACGAAATCGTAAACGGCAAAGATGCGGCCGTACGTTTCCGGAGCGACAGCAATTTTACCAAAATCATCGTACGTGCTCTTTTGCAGCAGAACTCATTTTTTTATCCTTTTGATTCCTTAACTACGATTTCTCGTTTATATGCTCCCGATAGTATGTTTCGGGTTTTTACCTGGCAGGTTGTACGTGATGACAATTATTGCCGCCAGCGAGGATTCATCCAAATGAAAACTACCAACGGTCAACTCAAACTTTTTCCACTTCGCGATGTGAGTGAATTTACGGAAGCAGATGCCGATACCATTGCTAATCATGGAGGATGGATTGGTGCCGTTTATTACCGAATCATACTCAAAGAGATAAACGGGAAAAAAGTGTATACGCTTTTAGGATACGACGAAAACAATGCACGTACTACACGTAAGTACATCGAAGTGTTATCATTTGATGAACAAGGACAACCACTTTTGGGCATGCAGGATGTTTTCACCTTTCAAAACGATTCATTGCCACAACCACCTAAAAACCGGTTCGTTCTGGAATATAAAAAAGACGCCAGGGCGCGTTTACAGTACGACGACGAAATGAATGTTATCATTTATGATCATTTGATTTCCGAATCCAATGAACCAAATAAAAAGTACACGCTGATTCCGGATGGTGATTATGAAGCTTTTGAATGGAAAGACGGAACCTGGCAACACATAGATAAGCTCTTCCATTTTAAATTAAAAGATGGGGAGGCACCTGTGCCTATCCCGTTAGACAAGGATGGAGGAAATCAGTTGCTCACAGAACCTCCTCAACCGAATGCGGTTGAAAAGCCCGGTACAAAACCAGTGAATAAGAAAGGGAAACCTTGATTGGAAACGGTTCAATGTGCATCGATCAGAAACGTGCCGAGATCGACCCATTCTCCTTCGCCCATTTTAAATCGTTCCAAATCTTTTAATGAAAGATCTTCGAGCACTTTACTTGTAAAAATGATCTTGTTTTTATTTAATATCACGAAGAAAAAATCAGGCTTTGCTTCATGGAAGGCGGCTTCATTAACAAATGCATCATGGGCAAATGTGATGCGGATTCGGCCCTCTTCATCTAATAGGCTTTCTCCCAGATAATCGTTGTCAACGACGTCTTTATCGTATAATCTTACTACATAATCGTTACCGGTCAAAGGTGCATCCGCTCCTTTCACGATAAAACGGGCTGTGACAATTAAATCAGGCTCTTTATTCAAAGTAAAATCGGTCATAAAGCGTGTTGTCTGTTGATGAAGTTACCTATAAATCTGCTTTTTCTTGCTACTCTTGTTCAATGAAAAATACATTGATTGATTCAAAACGATCTAATCGTCCAGTTTCAAGACCGCCAGGAAGGCTTCCTGAGGGACTTCTACATTCCCGATCTGACGCATTCGTTTCTTTCCCTCTTTTTGCTTTTCGAGGAGTTTTCGTTTCCGACTGATATCACCTCCATAACATTTTGCCGTTACGTCTTTACGGATAGCGGAAA
>CANGQQ010000199.1 GCA_947456025.1 Chitinophagaceae bacterium
GGAATGTCCGGATTGGGATCGCTTACACTGCCATGTGGACGAAAGATCGGACTGAATACGGCCATCTGAATCCATCTTCTGTACAACTCAGGATCTCGTTGCCCCATAGCAAATCCTCCCGCATCACTGTGCATGGTAGGTATGCCGCTGAGTCCTGTTCCAATCAAAATGGGCAATTGTGCGTTGAGTCCCTTCCAGCTGCGGTCCACATCGCCGCTCCACGGAAAGGAACCGTAGCGCCAGGTACCGGCATAACCACTCCGGTTGAGGTGAAACAACCGTTGTTGGGGATAATGTTTCGCATACTTTTCAAACAACATCTGACTCCAGGTATGGCCATACAAGTTGTGTACTTCATCGGCACTGAAAAGACGGTTGAAGCCACGATCTTTCAGATTGTGGTACACATAATTGGGATGCTTCTCGGGTTCTCCCAGATCGCCCCACCAGCCTGCGACTCCTTTTTTGATCTGCCCATTGTATTTGTTCCAGTACCAATCCTGTGTTTTAATCTGAAACAGATCCAGCAGGCCGGTTTGTCCGAAATAAAATTCTTTGACGCTAACGGTATCGCCTTTATGATCAACGGCATTGAGTTTCTGTTCCTGTGTTTCTTTGTAATTGAAGGATTCCGAAAGAATGAAAGGTTCTGTAATTAATATGGTTTTGATGTTTTGGCGCTTCAGGTCGTTGATCATTGCTTCGGGGTTGGGGAAGCGGGTTCTGTTCCAGTCCAGGTTGCCCATGTTCCATTTGCCGTGCACGGCATCGCCAAACCAGAACAGGTCAATGATAACGGCATCAAATGGAAAACGTTGGTCTTTGAATTGTTGTGCAATTTGTAGGACCTCTTCCTGATTGCGGTAGCCATACCGACTCATAAAATTACCCATGGCCCAACGGGGAGGAATGGGCATCCGTCCAACAAGCGCTGTAAATTTTTGAACCAGTTGCGCGGCATTGGTTCCAAAGAAGGTATAAAACTGCAATTTGCCGGCTTTCAAACCAAGTTCAACAATATCGGGAACCGATTTTCCGAAATCGATATAGCCCCTCGATGGATTGTCGATGAACACACCGTAGTGGGCATCACTCATGTAAAAGGGCATGGAATAATTGAGGTTATCGGCTTGTGTACTGTAACCGTACCAGGGATTGTTGTCCAATCCAACGCGGTAGCCCTTTCTGTTCAGCGGTAAACTTCTGGAGCCGGTTCCAAAAAACTGCTCATCGGGTTTTGCAGTAGAAAAACGCAGTGTATGGTGATTTTCGTTCAACTGATAGTCTTTGAGCGAAAAAGAGTCGGTTCCATTGCGGTACAGTACCTGAACCGGCGATTTGTATACTTTCAGCTCACAAGAGCCCAGCGAGAGTAAAACAAATGACTGATTTTGTGCTTTGATCGAAAAAGCACCGGTTGGCTTTGCCAGTACTGCATTGCTCACCTGCTCTCCTTTATAGTCGTTGCTTTCAAATGTTGTTTGAATGACATCGCCGGCATAGGCTTTGAAAACGAGAGAACCTTTGGTTGTAGTGATGCGAATGGTTCCGTTTTCACGATAAAGCTGTTCAAAGGTTCCAAGTCCCCCCTGCGCAAACAGGAACAACGTGTAAAGACTGAACACAAAGGTTAATACAGACCGGGTCATATGATTGCTATTTTTTCGAAACTACATTTTTAACATCAAAGTATAAAATCACCTTGCCTCAAATCCCTTAACTTGCAAGCCTGAATCATTTAATATGGAATACGGAAAATTAATTGCAGTTACCGGTTTGCCGGGTTTATACGAATTGGTAAGTAGTAAAAACGATGGAGCGATTGTGCGTTCCTTACAGGATAACAGTACAAAATTTGCTTCTACCCGCCAACATCAGTTTTCACATCTTGAAAGTATTGAAGTATACACACAGCGTGAGAACGTAAATCTTGTAGAAATTTTTCAGGCGATGGATGCTTCCGGTTTGTCGTTGCCCGATGAAAAAGATGCCAAAGCCATCAAGGCTTATTTTGAAAAGGCTTTCCCCGAATTGGACTTTGAACGTGTTTATGTCAGTGATATGAAAAAAATGATTCGCTGGTATGCAGTTATTAAAGCCCATGGTATTGCGTTTCAATTAACGGAAGAGCCTGCTGAAGAAGTTGTTCCGGAAGCTGCTCCCGTAGTAGAGGAAGCGCCTGCCAAAAAACCAGGTCGCAAGAAAAAAGAAGCTTAAAATTCATTGCAATCAATGTGATCCGGTAAAGTGATTTTCGGCTTAAGCCCTCTTCGCTTTACCGGACTTTTATTAAAATTTGTCACTATGCTTTCAGCCGCTATTACGCCCATCCCCCGGTCCTTTTTGCCGGTTGATTTTACGGTCACCACCTGGGAACTGTTGGAACCTTATTTTCAGCAGTTGCTCAATCGACCCCTTAACAGCATTCAGGATTTGGAGCAATGGCTCAAAGACAGTAGCGAACTGGAAGCCATAATCAGTGAAGAGGCCTGCTGGCGTCAGGTACGCATGACCTGTGATACCGAAAACAAAGAACTCGAGGAGGCATTCAATTATTTCTACATAGAAATTGCGCCCAAAATGCAACCCTATGCCGATCAGCTCAACCGCAAACTGATCGCTTCGGAATATACCGCCCAACTGGATCAACAGAAATATTTCACGTATTTGCGTTCGATCCGTAAGAGTATCGAACTGTTCCGGGAAGCAAACATCCCCTTGCAATCCGAATTGAGCGTTATGCAACAACAGTTCGGACAAATAGCGGGAAAAATGACGGTTGAAATTGAGGGCAAGGAATATACTTTGCAACAGGCGGGCAAGTTTTTGGAAAGTCCCGATCGCGCTCTAAGGGAACAGGTGTATCTCAAAATGCAAAACAGGCGGTATACCGACAGAGAGGCACTGAATACACTTTTTGATCAGTTGGTTGCCAAACGGCATCAGATCGCTCTCAATACCGGATTTTCAAACTACCGTGACTACAAGTTTAAGGAAATGGGTCGTTTCGATTATACGCCGGACGATTGTTTCCGCTTTCACGATTCCGTTAAACATCATGTGGTTCCACTGGTCAAACGCATCTATGAGGAGCAACGAAAGGCCATTGGTGTAGATGTACTCCGCCCCTGGGATATGGATGCGGAACCCGAAGGTATTCAGCCCTTGCAGCCTTTCGCCGATGGAAAGGAGTTGCTTGATAAAACCATTCAGTGTTTTGAACTGCTGAATCCTTTTTTTGCCGATTGCTTGCGTAAGATGGATGAATTGAAACGATTCGATCTGGACAGCAGAAAGGGGAAGGCGCCGGGTGGA
>CANGQQ010000200.1 GCA_947456025.1 Chitinophagaceae bacterium
CGTGCCCGGAGTATCCGTAATTTTTCGGGATTTCGGGAGCAGGAAGAAGAACTGCGCTTTCTGGAAGACAACAAGATTGCACCGCTCTTTTTAACCGATGAACAGTATCCTAAACGATTATTGAATTGTTACGACCCTCCTACTTTATTGTTTTATAAAGGAACTGCCGATCTTAACACGTCCAAAATTGTTGCGGTCATTGGCACACGCAACAATTCCGAATACGGAAAAATAACAACCGAAAATATCATTGAGGAACTGGCTCCATTGCAACCATTAATCCTGAGCGGACTGGCTTACGGAATCGATGCCATTGCACATAAAACGGCACTGAAACTTCAAACCCACACGGTTGGTGTATTGGCACACGGCCTTGATCTGTTGTATCCCCATCAGCACAAATCCATCGCCAGAGACATGCTCGCAAACGGAGGTGGGTTGTTAACGGAATTTCGGAAAGGGACACAACCCGACCGACACAATTTCCCTTCCAGAAACCGGATTGTAGCAGGAATGTGCGACGCTGTACTAGTGATTGAAACCAGCCGGAAAGGAGGAAGCATGATCACGGCCAATCTGGCCAACAGCTACAATAAAGATGTCTTTGCCGTACCGGGAAAAGTTACGGATCTCAAAAGTGAAGGCTGCAATGCCCTGATACGATCCAATAAAGCTGTATTAATTCAAAAAGGCACAGACCTGATTGAGTTTATGGGCTGGGCGCCCTCCCAATCAACCGCCAAATCCATTCAAAAATCTTTATTTGTAACCCTTTCGGAAGAAGAACGATCGATATTGAATTTATTGCAAAAGGAAAAATCGCTCTCGATTGATGAAATCAACCTCGCCTGCCCCTTGAGCAGCAGTTCCATTGCCGCGGCCTTATTGCAACTGGAACTGCAAGGTATCGTTCTAAGTTTACCGGGAAAACGATATTGTATTCAATAGGTTTTGGAAAATATGATTTCCCTGCTTTACCTTTGCACATGGCAACAAGAAAATCTGCTCTCAGTCAAGCTACTTCCAACAAGTTTTTCGGCGAAGGTTTTACATTTGATGATGTGCTACTCGTACCCGCTTACAGTCAGGTACTACCCCGCGAAACTAATATCAGTACACAACTCACAAAATCGATCAGCCTTAACATTCCCATGCTATCCGCTGCAATGGATACGGTTACAGAGGCAACACTGGCCATTGCATTGGCCCGGGAAGGCGGACTCGGTATTCTGCACAAAAACATGAGTATCGAGGAACAGGCGGCTCAGGTACGAAAAGTAAAAAGAAGTGAGAGTGGCTTGATCCTGGATCCTGTAACACTTCATAAGAATGCTACAATTGGAGATGCGCTGCAACTGATGAAAGAAAACAAAATTGGGGGCATTCCCATTGTAGATAACAACAAGAAACTGGTTGGTATTCTCACAAACAGAGATTTACGTTTTGAAACCAACCGGAAAAGAAATGTCAGTGAAGTGATGACCTCCGAAAACCTGATTACGGCACCGGAAGGAACAGACCTGAAAAAAGCAAAAATCATTCTGAGTAAACATAAAATCGAAAAATTGCCGGTCGTGAAAAAAGACGGCACTTTGATTGGTCTTATCACCTATCGCGACATCTTACAACTGCAAAGTCATCCCAACGCCGTTAAAGACAGTTACGGACGTTTACTGGTTGGCGCTGCGCTCGGCATTACATCCGACATGATGGATCGTGCTGCCGCCTTACAGCATGTGGGTGTTGACATTGTGAGTCTTGACAGTGCACACGGACATAGCAAGGGTGTGATGGATGCCTTAAAAAGTCTGAAAAAGAATTTCAGGCAGTTACAGGTGATTGCAGGCAACGCAGGAACAGGAGCCGGAGCCAAAGCACTGGCCGATGCCGGAGCAGATGCCGTTAAAATCGGAATCGGGCCGGGTTCAATTTGCACGACACGTATCGTTGCAGGCACCGGGATGCCCCAACTAACGGCGATCATGGAAGCAGCACATGCATTGAAAAACAAAGGCATACCTGTTATTGCAGATGGCGGTATCCGATACACCGGCGATATGGTGAAAGCGTTGGCCGCAGGCGCCTCTACCGTCATGATGGGCAGCGTATTTGCAGGAACGGAAGAAAGTCCGGGCGAAACCATTATCTATGAAGGCCGTAAATTCAAACAATACCGTGGTATGGGTTCGATTGGAGCCATGCAACAAGGCAGCAGCGATCGTTATTTCCAGGACGTGGAAGACGGCATTAAAAAACTCGTTCCGGAAGGTATTGAAGGACGGGTTCCCTTCAAAGGAAATGTTGCCGAAATCGTTCACCAGTACGCCGGTGGATTGCGTTCCGGAATGGGTTATTGCGGCGCCAAAACCATCAAAGAATTACAACAGGCACAATTTGTAAAAATCACCAATGCCGGCATGCGCGAAAGTCATGCCCATGACGTGATCATCACCAAAGAAAGTCCCAATTATTCCCGATAACATTACAAGCCCCGTTAAACCAGACGGGGCTTTTTTAAAGCATTGCAATTGAAAAAATTCCAACCCATATTGTTGCCGTTGCTTTCCGGCTTGTTGTTCTATCTGGGCTGGCCCACGTCGCCTTTTACATTTGCCGTTTTTGGAGCCTTTGTTCCCTTATTAATCATCGAACAAACAAGTACCAACCGCTTATCGTATTTCGGGCAAATTTATCTGGCCCTGTTCATCTGGAACCTGACCACCACCTGGTGGATCTGGAATGCGTCACTGATTGGCGCATGGCTGGCCATTTTTGTGAATGCTTTACTGATGTGCCTTCCCTGGATGGGGTATCGTGCTATCAAACGACAAATGGGTCAAACCATCGGTCTGATCTCCCTCGTCGTATTTTGGCTTGGATTTGAATATCTGCATTTGCAGGACTGGGGATTGAGTTGGCCCTGGCTTACGTTGGGGAATGCATTCGCCAATCAACCCGACTGGATTCAATGGTACGAATGGACCGGAGTTGCCGGAGGCAGCCTTTGGATCTTAATTGTAAACATCCTGCTCTTCACGAGTTTTTTCACAAAAACACCTCCATACACCCCCAAAAAAAGCAAAAGACTTTCTTTCCTGAAACCGGCACTTATCTGCACCATTGTTTTGATTCCGGTTATAGGATCCTTTTTAATCCAAAAGTCACTAGAAGCCAAATCTTCAACAAACGATCAAAACATCGTTCTCGTTCAACCGAATATTGACCCTTACGAGAAACTCTCTGCCGGAACATTTGAAATGCAATTACAACGGCTGCTGGAACTGA
>CANGQQ010000201.1 GCA_947456025.1 Chitinophagaceae bacterium
AACTGTCTCCGGATCGCCCAAGGCCCCGGCTTGTAACGGCCTCTGCGCGCTCCATCAACCGGTTTTTGCTTTTTCACCCGCAATTTCCCGTACGGTAGCCCTCCACTAAAATCAAATTCACAATATCTTTGCAGCGCTTCCGGTTGCTTGTTCAACTGCTCAAGCCCTAACAGATTCATAAACAAAAGATTAGGACTTTCTTAACCGCATTCTCAACAGGAATGTCAAAACTATAACGAATGTTTGTTCATCCTTCCGAAATCAGAACCCTCCTCAGCCGTAAAAAATCGGCCATCTACCGTACAGAAGTGCCTTTGTTTCAAGACCTTTTGGATATGATTGGCTCCATCAATGCGACCGTAGAACAGGAACAGCCCGGAACACTGGAGCGTATTGGACTCACAAAAGAACGCCTCACCGAAGAGATTCACGGCGCTATTCGTTTGGCCCTCCCGTATGAACTTCAAAAAATAGCGGAAGGCTTTGCCATCTGCGGTATGTACCCGGCCAATTATTACGACCTCACCGTAGCCGGTATGCCCTCTCATGCCACGGCCTTTCGACCGTTGGAACGGGAAGAGCTGGCCAAAAATCCGTACCGCGTTTTTACTTCCATGTTAAAACTGGATGTTCTGAAAGAAAAAATGGAAGAAAAAATTAAACAAGCTACGCAGGACCCGCAGATTGCAGCAGAACGCAGTGCAGAACTCTGGTCCAAAATCGAATCCATTCTGGAAAAGCGCAACATTTTTACACCCCGTTACCTGGAACTGCTGGACCTGCACAAACAGCAGGGAGGATTTACCAACGAACAAGCGCAGGAATTTGTACATGCATTCCTCGAAACCTTCAAGTGGCAACGCACGGCTGCCGTCTCCAAAGAATTGTACGAAGAGCTGTCGGCGCTCTATAAAATTGTGGGCGATGTGTTAGGCTTCCGTGTGCCGCATATCAACCATTTAACGCCCGTTACCCTGGACATTGACCGTGCGCATCAGGAAATGAAAGAACGTGGCATGAAAGCGATCAAGGTCATTCAGGGTCCGCCTGCACGCCGTGCTCCGGTACTCTTACGCCAAACATCGTTCAGGGCCCTTACAGAAGAAACCTGTTTCCCCGATGAAAACGGTGGGCTGATTCCCGGTGGCCATACGGCACGCTTTGGCGAAATCGAACAAAGAGGTGTGGCGGTAACACCCAAAGGCAGGGCCTTGTATGATCTATTGCTGGATGCGGTGATACAGGCGGCTCCCGCCGAAGAAGCACCCCACTACACGGAACGTTACCCGCAAGTGCTGGCTTCCATTTTTGAGTTGTACCCCGATTCCTACGAAGCGCTCCGCAACCAACAACTGGCTTATTTCTATTACCATCCCACTGAAAAAGGAAGAGCAGTTAGCACCTCTCAATCTATGGCATCAACTTCAACCGAGGAGCTGATACAGGAGGGATTCCTGCAAACCGTTCCCATCACGTATGAAGATTTTCTGCCTGTAAGCGCGGTGGGAATCTTTAAATCCAATTTGGGTGACATGGATTCACAACAAGGCGGCGATTACTCCGATGCACAACTACAAAGCATCAAAGAAAAACTGAACGAGGAAATTCGTGAACTCTACAAGCAGTACGACGAAAACGGGAATCCGATACAGGAAGCGCCCATCAGCGAGAATCAACGCTCCTTTGAGCAGGCACTGGGACAGGCACCTTCCAACATGTTTCATGCTTATGCGGCACTACAGGAGGCCTCCATCCGCAATGCGCTGGAAGCATTGAATGTGCGGAAACAGGTGGTTGCCTAAAGGAGATTCACCAAAAGTACTTGTAGAAGGCGCGCAACTAGTTGGATCAAAGACTATAGTTCCAACACCGGCTGCAGCAACCATTTCTGCAAGCCCGCATTTGACTGTACCAGAATTACAGAAGAATCAAGCGGCACCACTGTACCTTTGCGCCACTCATTCAGAGATTTGACGCAATGCATCCGCACATTCAACAACTCATCCGGTGTATTGAACTGGAAGAAAAAGAACAACTTCAACGGTTTCGTCTTGACGAACAGCACAGCTTACGTCAACTGAAAGCCGAAGGTCTTGCCCTGCACCCCATCAGTGTAACGCGTAAAACGTTTGGCTATGCCGATTATCCGGAGATCAGTTTTAAGCTCAACTTTCCCGCAGAAACGTATTTGTTTCGTGACGGCGCCGCCATTGAATGTTTTTGCAGCGGTATGGAACCGGTGAAGGGTGTGTTGATTCAAATGGAAGAAAAAAGCGGCAGCTTTCGGCTGTTTGCGCCCGACTTTCCCGATTGGATTGAAGACGGAGGTGTTGGCATCAAATTAGCACCGGACACGCGAACAACGGCCATCATGAAAAAAGTGTTGCAGCAACTGGAAAAAAATCCGGGTTTGATGCAGCTTTTTGAACAGATCCACGATCAGCCAACAACAAATGCGTCTGCTTCTACCCAAGCACCACCGCATCCGATTGACTTCATAAATTCAAATCTCAATGAAAGTCAGCAAAACGCTGTGATGGGTATGCTCTCCAACGAGCGTATCACGATTCTTCACGGTCCACCGGGAACAGGTAAAACAACCACACTCATCGAAGGCATTTTGCAATTGATACGCAAAGGTGAAAAGATTCTGCTCTCGGCCCCCAGTAACACGGCTGTTGATCATATCGCCAAAGGACTTTTAAAACAGGGCGTCCGACTGTTACGGGTGGGCAATCTTTCAAAAGTGGACGATGTATTGTTTGCGCATACCCCTGAAGGGAAACTGAATAACAGTACGACTCAAAAAGAAATCAAACAACTGAAAATACGTGCTGAGGAATTTCGGAGAATGGCTTTGAAATACAAACGAAATTTCGGGAAAGCGGAACGTGAACAACGTCGGCTCTTGTTTCAGGAAGTGAAACAGATACGCGCAGAAATCAAAAAACTTCAAACATACCACGAGGATAAGTTGTACGAGGAGGCGACAGTCATTGCCGGCACGCCCATTGGACTGTACGATGCCGGCTTGTCGCAATTGCATTTTGACTCGCTCATTCTGGATGAAGCCGGGCAATGCATTGAACCACTGGCCTGGTGCCTGTTTCCATTGGCAGAGAAATATGTACTGGCAGGGGATCACCAGCAGTTACCTCCCACCGTTTTGAGTCA
>CANGQQ010000202.1 GCA_947456025.1 Chitinophagaceae bacterium
GCACAACTCTACATGCTCATAGAATGCCCCTATTTCACCAAAAGCATTTCTGTATTCAAATCACTTGAGTACTTAAATGCCATCGACCATCCGTATCCGTCTATGAATACAAATGCAACGGAAGGCTCTTTTATCACTACTATTTCTGCGACACCCCGCTGCCATTGTTTTTACTCCATCTATTGCTCAATCTTAAATCGTGGCGTTTGTATGCCGGGCGGTTGTTCAAAAGTAGCAGGTTGCGGCATCGCAGGCACTTCCAACTGTACAGGCCTTTGCAGCTGATTGTTACCAGACAACAGGTCTCGTCTATGTAGAGACCTGTTGCTTTTTCTCTAAAAAAATCCAAAAGACAAAAATGACACGTTTCACGCTTTTTATTTTAGCATCCATAGTCGGATTTCTTTTTATTTGCACGATTTACAATTTTGATCTGGTTCTTGATGCCCTCCTTGAGTTTTTCGAGCGGCTTACGCTGATCTATTTTTCCATCACAATTTTTTTCCTCTTCCTTTTCCGCTTCCTGAAAACGAAAACGAAACAACCCGATTTTATAATAGGCCTTTGCTGCATCCTTTGCCCAATCGCTATTGATGCCTCCGTTCTTATTACTGCGCCTAATTTTGTTCCGTACCGTTTTCCCTTTGCAAGCCTGTTCCCTGTTCTTGGCTGTGTGCTGGGCTATTTTTCGTTTCAGTATAAGAAAACGTTTATCCTGGGCTTATTACTGCTGCTCCCCTTTTTTTACATCACGGATCAATACATCATTCCCAAAATGCTGTTTTATGCATTTGAACGGGATTCGAAAAAAGTTAACGACAATTTATACCATACAACCTTTTATACCACTACCGGAGAATCCATTGAGTTGCAAGACACAATTAAAAGCAAATACGCCATTCTAGAATGCTTTTTTAAAGGCTGTGCACCCTGTGAAGAAAAAAGAGTCGCCTTAAACCTGCTATCCGACACCATCAGTCATGAAAAACTTTCGATTGTTTTCATCTGTGACGGCAAATTGACCTCTCAGAAAGACTTTCGTGAGTATGCAGAAAAACACAGTTATAAAAACGCTATCTATTTGTATGACGGAAACGGTTTCATGAAGTCAAAACTTAAAGTAAAAGGATATCCTTTCGAAATTCTTCTGAAAGAAGGCAAGGTGATTTCCACTTTGAGCGGCTTCTCCGAAATAATTCAAAAAAACTATTTTGAAAAACAATTTAAACTTATACAATGAAGCCCATCTATATCTTCATCACAATACTGCTGATCGCATGCAAAAATTCCACGGGTCCCATTCTTGTTTTTTCCACTGAAAAAATCGTAATAGACTCCATTGCACCCGACTCGAAGCAAATCATCGAATTTAAACTCTACAACAAAGGAGACCGAAAGCTGATCATTCAGGATTATATCTCGAGTTGTGAATGCACCCTTCTAGACCTGAAACCCAATACCGTTATAGAGCCTGGTGATTCTTTACCCATTAGAATGAGCATTCAGACATTCAAAGAGGAAACAGGAACACTGAAAAACGTGATCTGCACATTTAAAAACAATTCGGACAGCTCATTCAAACACTTGCCAATTTATTATCACACAAAAAACACTCCCGCTACTTCTCAAAAGAACTCATAATGGATCCCTGTTTTTTACAACTACTCAAAAGCATTTTGAAAGCGTACAGCCCTTTACCCATTAAAAAGACTGAAATGGAACAGCAGTTTCACCGATTTATAAAAAACGCATCTCATTAATGCAGTACGATTTACGTTTTCTTTATATATAAAACAGAATCGTTCGAATACAACCTAACTTTGAAACGATTGTACTCCGCTGATTTGAACATTCAGAAGTAGGGACATTTTACGTATGACGCAGCAAGTTGAACAAAATGAATTATTTGACCTGGCATTTCGTTTTGTAAACGAAACACAGGAAAGTATTTTTCTTACAGGGAAAGCCGGTACAGGAAAAACCACGTTCCTCAAACACCTGAAAAAAGAGTGTAGTAAAAACAGCATCATTGCCGCTCCCACAGGGGTTGCCGCCATTCACGCGGGAGGAGTCACCCTTCACAGTCTGTTTCAATTACCGCTTCACCCTTTTTTACCCAGTAACGGGAACCGCAGCGAACTGTTAAAAACCATACGATACAGCAAACAACGCCTGAGCCTGCTGCGAAAAATGGAATTGCTGGTCATTGATGAAATCAGTATGGTGCGCGCCGATGTTATGGATGCAATTGATGCCATTCTGAAAAGCGTACGCCGCCATCATGAGTCGCCATTTGGAGGGGTACAAATGCTCTACATCGGCGACTTGTATCAATTGCCCCCCGTTGTAAAACGGGAAGAATGGGAACTTTTACGCGCTTACTATGAGTCCCCTTTTTCTTTGACAGTTTGTCCGTAAAAGAACAGCAACCGTTATTGATCGAACTCCAAAAAATATACCGTCAAAAAGAAAACGAATTTGTTTCGTTGCTCAACAATGTTCGGAACAATCAAATGACGGCCGATGATTTTCAGACGTTGAACAACCGCTACCGGCCAAACTTTGAACCCGACAAAAAGGATTCATACATTACCCTCACCACCCACAATCAACAAGCCGACCGTATCAACGAACGACAGTTGCAAAAACTACATACGACTCCTTTTGAATACCAAGCCGAAATTGAAGGCGATTTTCCCGAGAACCTATATCCAGCAGAAGCGAATCTGATCCTGAAGGAAGGCGCACAGGTCATGTTCTTAAAAAACGACTCAACCAGCCAGAAATATTTTAACGGAAAAATCGGCACCATCAAAAAACTGGAAACAGATAAAGTTGTGGTTGTATGCGATAAAGATGAAATAGAGGTCACAAAAGATGTTTGGGAAAACACACGGTATACGCTCAACCGTAACGATGAAAAACTGGAACAGGAAGTTCTCGGAAGTTTTCATCAGTACCCGTTACGACTTGCATGGGCCATCACCATTCATAAAAGTCAGGGGCTGACCTTCGAACAGGTGATGCTGGATGCTGCTGCTTCGTTCAGCAGCGGACAGGTTTACGTAGCCTTGAGCCGTTGTACCCGTTTGGACGGAATTGTACTTCTGACGCCCATCCCACCAACAGCCATTCAAACAAACACACAGGTTCGTGA
>CANGQQ010000203.1 GCA_947456025.1 Chitinophagaceae bacterium
CTCCTGCATCTCATAGCAGGTTCCAATAGAAGTATATGTTGAAATTCACGCGCTTGTTATTGCTGCTCTTATTGTTCTCATTCGCAGGACAAGCTCAGGATACGGCATGGGTTCAATGGAAGGTGCAATGCAAAAAGATTGCAGAAAAGAATTATGAACTCCGGATACAGGGAAGGGTTACGGCCGGTAAATTTCTATATCTATTTTCAAGGGAGGCCGGACTGATCGACAGCATCGCCATTCGGTTTACGGATCCTACCATCATTTCCAAAGGTCCTGTTGAATTTAAGGGCGGGGGCTCTTCTTATAAAGATCCGCTCTTCGAAGATCGTGAAATAGTCATTGCCTCTAAGGAAATTGAACTGATCCGGCAGGTCACTTTCACCGAAACCGTGCCAAACGAGTTAAACGGAACTATTGTTTACACCGTTGGCGGCCCGGATGATTTTTTGCCCTCTCAGGAGTCGGATTTTTCCGTTTCAGTTGATGGAGGAACGTCCGAGGCCATACAAATAAAAATTAACAGCATCGACATCCGGCGACCTGTTCAAGCATGTGGCGATGAAGGAACGGAAGGGAAGAGCTTATGGGGGATCTTTTTATTGGGATTGTTTGGCGGATTCATTGCATTACTCACGCCTTGTGTGTTTCCCTTAATCCCGTTAACGGTATCCTTTTTCACCAAACGAAGTGGGAGTAAAGTGAATGGTATTCGCAATGCATCCTTGTATGGGTTGTTTATTTTTCTGATTTATGTGTTATTGAGCGTTCCGTTTCATTTACTCGATCATACAGATCCGGAGATCCTCAATAATATATCCACTAATGTTTGGCTCAATCTGTTGTTCTTTGTCATTTTTATCGTTTTTGCCTTTTCTTTTTTCGGTTTCTACGAAATTTCTTTGCCGGGAAGTTTGGCAAGTGGTGTAGATGCAAGAGCCGGCTCAGGAGGGCTGACCGGTATCTTTTTCATGGCTCTGACTTTGGCGATTGTGTCATTTTCCTGTACCGGTCCCATATTGGGTTCCTTGCTTGCAGGTGCTTTGACAAAAGATGGCGGCGCTTTACAATTAACGTTTGGGATGGGAGGTTTTGGATTGGGCATTGCGCTTCCCTTTGCTGTATTCGCTCTTTTCCCCAATTGGCTGCATTCCTTGCCTAAAAGCGGAGGATGGCTCAATACCGTAAAAGTGGTGTTAGGATTTCTGGAACTGGCAATGGCCATTAAATTTTTCAGTAATGCCGATTTGGTTCAGCAATGGAATCTCTTGCCACGTGAACTCTTTATCGGTATATGGATCGTAATTGGGGTGCTGATTGTAAGTTATTTGCTGAATCTGATTCATTTTCCACACGACGACCGAAACACAAGAATTGGTCCGGTTAGAGTGGGTTTTATTTTACTTTTCGCGGCAGCTACGTTATATCTTACACCGGGTATTACCAACACCAAAAGTGCAAACCTTACGCTTATCAGCGGATTTCCACCTCCTTTATGTTACAGTGTGTATCAACATCCAATTCATTGTGAACGTACGTTTGAGCCCTTGCGTGATTACGAAAAAGCACTCGAACAATCAAAACGGGAAAAGAAGCCGTTGCTGATTGATTTTACGGGTTGGGCATGTGTGAACTGCAGACGAATGGAAGAAAACGTGTGGACCGATCCGGAGGTTTTGGATCTCATGAAAAACCGATTTGTTGTTGTGTCGTTGTATGTGGATGAACGAAGTGTATTGCCGGCTGCAAAGCAACAAGTTATTACAACAAAAAGCGGAGCCAGAAAGTCCATTGTAACAGTAGGTGATCAGTGGTCTGCATTTCAAAGTGAGAATTTTAACGCCGTAGCACAACCGCAATATGCTATCCTTGGAGGTAATGAAGAGGCTTTGACCAAGACCAAATCCTATACGCCCAATCCAAAAGAATTTGCCGAATGGTTGCGTTGTGGTTTGCAAGCATACCGTGAGCAGCAGTAGCTTACTGTGATCCGGTAAGCGCGACAGATGTAACGCTTTTGAATTTCGACGATTTTTTATCCGTTTTTGACGGATCTGTAAATGGATTTCACAAATCGATTGCGATTAGTTTTTATATTTAGTGCAATCTTTCAGGAAATCGAATCTGATTGGTTTCGACGACAATGAAACAAGAATCTCCGCTACAATTACGTATCACTCGTCCCTACCTGTTCCTGCTTCAATTGCTGAGTGTTGCTTTACTGTTGCATTTTGCGTTTGCGCTCAAGTTCCTGCCTGTTCATTTTGGACTGTTACTCTTCCTGAATCTTGCGATTGCATTCTTCCCGGAAAACCGAGTCCTGCCTTTTTTGTCTATAGGCGTTGGATTAACGTACAGTTTAACGGCCTATCCTGTACTGGCCAATCATTCTACCATCGAATTATTCGTGAGTTTGGGTGTTGTATTCTTGTTGGTTCGTTCCCTGTTAAACAAGCGCCCTTTTTTAGAGCCGGAACAATACAATACACTGTTTCGGTATGCTGTTTTCATAGTCTATTTTTTAACGGGTTTTCATAAACTGAATTATGGTTTTCTGGATCCCGATACCAGTTGTGCAAACGATGTCAATTACAATCTTTTTTTAATTGTTTTTGGCGCTGATTTCCGGATCCCTCCTGCGGGGACCCGTTTGTTACAAGCTGCAACCTTGTTTGTGGAACTCCTTGTGCCTTTCGGGATGTTGATGCATGCGACCCGAAAGTATGCGATGATGATTTTGTTGCTGTTCCATTTGTATTTGAGTATATGTTGTTTTTCCAATTTTTCCTCTTTGGGATTGTTTTTGCTTACGGGGGCTTGGCTTAATTTAAAAAAAGACGGAAGTGTACGAAGGCTTACTCATTCATTTCGGGTTTGTTTGTTTTTTGCAGTTCTTTCATCATTGATTGCGTTTGTGTTTTATCATCTCATAGGGGTTCGCTACGAAAACGGAAGAATTTCAATTCCTTCTTTTATTGCGAGTGTGGTATTCGCGACCGGATTTTTGTATTTCGGTTTGTATTTGATTCGTGAAGCCGATACTCCGAATACAAGAAATCCGATTCACTGGAAACTGGTGCTGCCCGTACTTGTTTTATTTGTATGGGGGATACAATCTTATCTGGGACTTTCGAATCGTGCCAATCTCAC
>CANGQQ010000204.1 GCA_947456025.1 Chitinophagaceae bacterium
AAAACAGTTCTTCCTTCAAAAGCCTATGCAAAAGTATCGGCACGATTGGTACCCAATCAAACTTCAGCAGACATTACAAAGAAACTCCTGAATTATTTCAAAAGTGTTGCCCCTGCCGGAGTTACTGTTAAAGCGGAGGAACACCATGGAGGCGAACCTTATATGACCCCCATTGACAGCAACGGTTACAAAGCAGCAGCTGCGGCTATTAAAGAAACATTTGGCAAAGACCCTATTCCCGTTCGTGGTGGAGGAAGCATTCCTATTTGTGCTTTATTCGAAAAAGAACTGGGTATTAAGATTGTGTTCATGGGATTTGGACTGGATAGCGATAATCTGCACAGCCCCAACGAGAAATACGATGTATTCAATTTCTACAAAGGAATTGAAACAATCCCTTACTTCCACAAACATTTTGCAAACTTATCCTAGTACTTCGATTGAATATAAAAAAGAGACGCATGTAATGTATGCGTCTCTTTTTTATTGGCACTCCTTAACGAGGCCCCGGCAGACAATTGGAAAGTAAAAACGAAGTGTACAATTTCTTTAAATGGGCAAAGCTTCCGGGCCCTTCACGTATGCCGTGCGTACAATTAGGATAAGGCATAAACGAAAAGAGCTTTCCGTAACGTATCAATTCCTGAACCAGCAACTCAGAATTGGAATAATGCACGTTGTCATCACCGGTGCCGTGAATCAAGAGGAGTTTCCCTTTTAAGTTTTTTGCGTATGTCACAGGAGATCCGTTGATATAATCTGTTCGATTCTCTTGCGGCAAACCCATATAGCGCTCCTGATAAATATTATCATAAAAGAGCTGATTGGTCAGCGGAGCAATGGCAATACCTGTTTGAAACAAATCAGGATATTGAAACAATAAATGCAAAGTACTGGAACCACCTCCGCTCCATCCCCAAACAGCAACTCTTGAAGGATCCAGATAGGATTTTTGCTGCAATAGTTTTTTCATGGCCATTGCCTGATCCCGGATATTTACTCGGCCAATTTGCCTGTAGATCGCTCTGCGCCATTGTGCGCCTTTGAGCGTAGGCGTTCCTCTGTTATTGAATGACACATAAAAATAGCCGCTTCCAGTAAAATCGCCATTAAACAAGTAATTGTAATCACATCCATAAACATCCTCAACAGTTGCGCGTCCAGGTTCTCCATAGACATACAAAACGACCGGATACTTTTTGGAGCTATCGTAATTTCTTGGTTTACTGATCCATCCGTCCATCGTTATACCATCATCTGTGGTAATGGTAAAGAATTCAAGATTGCTTCGTGGTTGATGTTTGACATTTTGAGCCAAATCATCTCCCGCTACCGATTCATGACTGGGTAATCGGATGAATTGTGATCCGGCCGGAACGAAACGGTTCGTGAAACTGTGAACAGCCCATCCTGCTCCCGGTGATAGTTCGTAGGTATTGGTTCCGTCAAAAACTTTTGGTGTTACGCGCACCGCCTTGGATTTCCCATCCATTTTCACTTTATACAAATATCGTTGTGTCGGCTGATCGGGCGATGCAATGAAATAGACTTCATTCGTTGCTTCATTGATACCGGAGATGGTTTCAATATCATAATTCCCGACAGTAAGTAAGGTTGCATTCCCTTTACGATCTATTTTATAGATGTGACGCCAACCATCTTTTTCAGTAACCCAAAGAAAGTGACGATTGCTATTAAAAAATTCCCAACCAGCAGGATCATCATCGTTCCATCGGGCTTTGATATCGATCCAACAAGGATCGGTTTCCTTGT
Source organism: Chitinophagaceae bacterium (assembly GCA_947456025.1). GTDB lineage: Bacteria > Bacteroidota > Bacteroidia > Chitinophagales > Chitinophagaceae > Lacibacter. Next base: position 1,774 of record CANGQQ010000204.1, read on the forward strand.
AAAACTCCTGCACAGTTCCCGATGCAGTGTTACAGAAATACAAGCGGCTTTCATTTTGTTTTCGGTTTAACTGTTGCACAATCAGTTCCTGAGCACCACTCCATTCCATACGAGGGAGATAATGATTTCGGGAGTCTCCCGGAATATTCATCCATACCGTTTGAGCTGTTTCAATAGACACAACACCGATCCGAACAGCAGAGGGCGTTTCACCCGCTTTAGGATACTCGACAGGTATGATTTTTGCATAGACACTATCCGTATTGTTTACCATGTAAAAGTTAGGTGTATTGCTTGCATCCACTTGCCAGTATGCGATCTGCTTACTGTCGGTCCCCCACCGGAAACCATCCCTGCATCCAAATTCCTCTTCATAAACCCAATCAAATGTTCCATGTATGACGTTCAACTTTTGATCCGTTGGTGTAAGCAAATCGGTTTTCCCGGTCCGTAAATTTTCGCAATAAAGAGCATGTTTGTACACATACGCTACTTTTTGTCCGTCGGGCGACAACTTTGCATACATCAGTTGTTGTGCCGGCTTATCGGTTCCAATTTTTCGAAATGTTTCTGAATCCACGCTGTACAACCAATAGTCCCCTCGAGTATCATAACGCCACACCTTTGCCGTATTGGTAAAGATTAAAATTTGTTTTTCATCCGGACTTACATAGAAGTCGGCAATACCGGAATTGGAAAACCCGGATTTTTTCATTGCAGCAGTTGAAAGCAGTGTTGTTTCCTCCATGCGCTCCGGAAACACTTTGACAATCGCCTGATTGCGTTGTTCATAAATTGCCGTACCGTTTACCGACCATTTCGTACGATCCGCTTTAAATTGTGCTCGAAGCGGCAGCCAAGCAATAAGGAAAGCAAAACCAATCAGCCAATATTTCATATGCATTCAGATTTTTAATTGATGAAATTAAAGATAGGATCTTGCTTCCTAAAATGCATGCATTGTTGTACCACAAAAAAAATGAACGCGGTAAAAAATGAGAACAAAAAAGAATAATTTGCAGGATCATGAGTACGCCGGAAAAACTTCGTATCGATAAATACTTATGGGCGATTCGCTTGTTCAAAACACGATCTCAGGCAACTGCCGCATGTGACAATAGCAAAGTCAAATGCAACGGCACGGTTTGTAAACCTTCCAAAGCTGTGTCGACCGGAGATGAATTTGAAGTAAAAACAGAACACAAAAAGTGGCGTATCCGTGTAACCGGTTTACTACACAACCGGGTACAATACAGCGAAGCGATCAACTATTATTCAGACATTACGCCTGCCGAGGAACTGGAGCGTATTCAATTTGTTGCGGCATCGTTTCACACCGGAAAAAGACAAAGCAAAGTGGGGCGCCCAACCAAAAA
>CANGQQ010000205.1 GCA_947456025.1 Chitinophagaceae bacterium
ACAAATTGCGCAGCGCACAATAAGAGAGCACATGAACCAAGCCGTACTTGTAAACAACAGAACGCTTCCGGTTATGGAATCGTTTTACACCCTTCAAGGTGAAGGATACTATCAGGGCCAAGCGGCTTACTTCATCCGGCTGGGTGGTTGTGATGTTGGTTGTGTTTGGTGCGATGTGAAAGAAAGCTGGGATGCATCTGTCCATCCACATCAATCAATTGAAACACTGGTACAGGAAGCTTGTGCAGCTACCCAACTCCAATCAGGAAATCATCCAATTGTTGTTATCACGGGAGGAGAACCACTGATGCATGATTTAGCTGAACTTACCGAAGCTTTGCGACAGGCCGGTTTTCGCACCCATCTGGAAACATCCGGAGCACATCCCCTTTCCGGCACCTGGGACTGGATTTGTGTCTCACCCAAAAAATTCAAGGAGCCGTTACCTACTGTGATGGAAAAGGCCAACGAATTAAAAGTGGTCGTTTTTCACAAGAGCGATTTAGAATGGGCCGAATCATGGAAACCCTATCTGAACCCTGAATGCAAACTCTATTTACAACCGGAATGGGACAAATCCGCTGTCATAACACCCTCCATGATTGAATTTGTAAAGACCCATCCCACATGGACCCTTTCTTTACAAATTCATAAATATATCAACGTGCCCTGATTTCCAGATTGCAGATTCGTATCTTGTGGCATAAGCACATCCAACGTGAAACTTTTCCTTTCATTCCTCGCCGTAATATTATGCCATACAGTTTCTGCCCAATGGTACAACCCCTCAAAAGTCCCGACAAAACTCGGTTACAAATACGGCGAAGCACTCAGCGAAGCGAAATACAAAAATTATAACAAAGCCTTGCAACTGTTGGATCAATGTATTGCAACCGATGTAAAATTTGTAGATGCCCATCTGAGCAAAGGCGGAATCTTATCCGAGACCAGGAATTACAATACCTCCGTTGAAGCATACAGAAAAGCATTCTCTCTCGACTCTGTTTATTGCACAACCTATCGGCTTCCCTTTTCCATCGCCTTAGCCGGAACGGGCCAATTTGAAGAAGCGCTCAAGCAGGTCAACCTGTTTCTCTCGATTCCACGGCTGGATGAACGATTCATGAAAGCGGCCTCCTATCGAAAAAAATGTTACAGTTTCGCGCTGGACTATCAAAAACAATTTCCATCGAACGGGTTTGTTTTCAATCCGGTCAACCTGGGCGACAGCATCAATTCCGGTGCATCCGAATATTTCCCGTCGCTAACCATTGATGGAAATGCACTCGTGTTTACACGAAGAGTCAACAACCGCAATGAAGATTTTTATATCAGCCGAAAACTGAATGGCGTTTGGAATCAAGCGCTATCGCTACCGGGCAATCTAAATACCGAAGAAAATGAAGGTGCGCAAAACATTTCACAAGATGGGACGATGCTGGTTTTTACAGGATGTAATATGGAAGATGGCGCAGGCAGCTGCGATCTTTATTGTTCATTCCTCAACAAGAGAGGATGGGGCCCCAGAATCAATTTAGGCTCAACCATCAACACCGAATACTGGGAAAGTCAGCCCAGCTTGTCGCCCGATAAAAAAACGCTTTATTTCACCGCAAGAGACCCATCCGGTTTTGGAGGCAGCGATTTGTATTTCAGCACACTGGAGCCGAATGGTAAATGGGGCACGCCCCGTAATCTGGGCGCAGGAATCAACACATCGGGTGACGAGAGCTGTCCGTTCATCCACGCCGACAATGAAACACTCTATTTCACCTCAAACGGACATCCCGGATATGGTGGCACAGATTTATACTTTGTTCGAAAGCAGCCTGATGGAAGCTGGAGTGCTCCACAAAATCTCGGTTACCCGGTCAACACCATCGATGATGAAGGAAGCTTGATCATTGCCAGCAACGGATATACTGCCTATTATGCCAGCGATCGGAGCGACAGTCGCGGCGGACTGGACTTGTATGCGTTCGAACTACCGATACAAAACCGGCCGCATACCACCTTTTGGGTTCAGGGACACGTGTTTGACCGAAAAACCAAAGCAGGACTTCCCTCCACTGTTGAATTAACCGACTTGAGCACCGGCACAACCATTTGCAAACTTCAAACCGACGAAGAAGGTAATTATCTGATTCCCTTGCCCGTTAACAGATCTTATGCCTTCAATGTGAACAGGACCGGTTATTTGTTTTATTCCGAAACGATTGCGATCCGCGAAACCGACACCTCACGCACCATTCCAATTCCATTGACACCTATCGAGGTCAATGCCAGCATTGTTTTAAACAACATTTTTTTTGAATCTAACAAATCGGAACTCAAACCGGAATCCGTTTCAGAACTGAATAAAATCGTTCAACTGTTAACCGACAACCCCACCGTGGAAGTTGAAATCAGCGGTCATACCGACAATATCGGTCAGCCCAACAACAACAACATCCTTTCGAACAACAGAGCAACTACCGTCATTCAATACCTGATCAGCAAAGGGATTGCAGGTAAACGTTTACATGCTAAAGGATGGGGGGCTACCAAGCCGATAGCCGACAATCGAACTGAAGAAGGACGCGCTCAAAATCGACGAACAGAATTGAAGGTTCTGTCGAAATAAGTATGTTTGCGTACCATGAAAAATGACCGAATCTACCAATTGGCACTCACCCGTGTGCCCCAAATCGGCTGTGTACAAGCCAGGCTTTTAATCGAAACTTTTCATACAGCCGAATCTGTTTTTAAAGCAAAGGAGTCGACACTTGAAAAAATTGAAGGCATAGGAACAGTCCGTGCCCGGAGTATCCGTAATTTTTCGGGATTTCGGGAGCAGGAAGAAGAACTGCGCTTTCTGGAAGACAACAAGATTGCACCGCTCTTTTTAACCGATGAACAGTATCCTAAACGATTGTTGAATTGTTACGACCCTCCTACTTTATTGTTTTATAAAGGAACTGCCGATCTTAACACGTCCAAAATTGTTGCGGTCATTGGCACACGCAACAATTCCGAATACGGGAAAATAACAACCGAAAATATCATTGAGGAACTGGCTCCATTGCAACCATTAATCCTGAGCGGACTGGCTTACGGAATCGATGCCATTGCACATAAAACGGCACTGAAACT
>CANGQQ010000206.1 GCA_947456025.1 Chitinophagaceae bacterium
GATGACGGGAATCCCTTGTTGTGGTTGATCTACATCAATGTCACTGTATTCATCATCTTGGGCTTTATACGTATCGTCTATGTTTTGAGTGATATGGATCTTGCCTTATTTGATACAGAAATCATGCATTGGTTCTCCTTGCCGGCAGATTGGAAGCTGCTGATTACGAGACCCTGGACTTTGTTAACGGCCGCTTTTACACATAGCAGCATCTGGCAATTGATCGGGAATATGTTTTTTCTCTGGTCCTTCGGATTCTTAATGCAGGACCTGACCGGAAACAAACACCTCGTACCCCTTTATCTTTATGGAAGCTGGGTTGGTATGTTTTTCTTTTTATGCAGCGTCAATTTACTTCCTGCGTTTAACGATGCTGTAAACGCATACCATTTTGCAGGTGCAGGAGCAGGCATCATGTCGGTTGCAATTGGTGTAACGGTTACAGCGCCGAATTATAGAATTTTCCCCATGATCAATGGCGGAATTCCGATATGGGTTATCGCCTTCATTTTTGTATTGATTGATTTTGCGGGTTTGGCAAGCGTCTCATTGCCTGAAAGCATAGCACATTTAACCGGTGCAGGAGCAGGATATGTGTATATGCTGTTGATACGAAATGGTCGCAACCCCGAACAATGGATGCACCAACTTTATCAATGGTTCATGGGTTTGTTTGAGCCTGCTTCAAAACGCAAATTAAGAGTTGTTCGTGATGATCTTTTTTATGACAATAAAGGGAAAAAGCCTTTTCAGCGTCAATCAGTTCCCAACCAGCAAAAAATAGATCTCTTGCTGGAAAAAATTCATCAAAAAGGATATGATGCGCTCACACAGGAAGAAAAAGATTTGTTGAAGCGCGCAGGAGAAAGCAACACCAACTGATCATGCTTACTGTATTAAGACGATACACAAAACATTTTTTCATCGTTTCTAACGTTGTGTTGAGCGTTTGCATTTTGTTGCTGTATGCATTGCCTTATCTGAAACAACAAACATTCTGGTTTGTGAATTTGATCGCAATGGCTTTTCCTGTTTTGATTTTTTTAGAGGCGGCTTTTTTCATTTTCTGGTTGTTGGCAAAGCCTCGTTTTATATGGTTGCCCATTCTCACATTTTGTTTGTCGTTTGGACTTTTGCGCAGCGGTTTTGGTTGGCATCCTTTTTCTCAAAAGCAAGATGCGGACAGAATTGATTTTAAGGTTGCAACCTGGAATGTGCATCTGTTTAATTTTTTTGAAAACAAAGGGGAGTTGGATACGCACATGATTGCTGCAGCTTCAGGTTTAAAAGCAGATGTACTGGCATTACAGGAGTTTGTTTTTTCGCTGAACCCTTCCTCTCACATGTCGTTGGAACAGGTTAAAAAAAGGTTAGGTTATCGATACGCAGTTACAGGAAACGATAAAAAATTCGGAGTCTATAAACATACTGAAACACCCGATCAGCGTTATTTCCCTTTTTGTGTGGCGCTCTTTTCCAATTATCCGATTCTACGATGGGAAAAAGTGCAGTCAATCCGAGAGTACAATCATACATTTATTTGGGCCGATCTGTTGATGGGAGCGGATACGGTTCGCTTTATGAATGTACACCTGCAGAGTATGCATTTTGCGGAGGATGATTACAGGTTTATCGAAAACATCGATGAACAGGATGTAGATCATGTGAAAAGAAACGGAATGAATATTATCCGGAAAATCAAAGCAGCCAATCAGTTCAGGGCCGTTCAAATAGAAGCGGTTACTGCCGAAATTCGTAAAAGTCCCTATCCGGTTGTTTTGTGTGGTGATTTTAATGACGTTCCCAATTCCTATGCTTATCAGTCGGTCGCACAGTATTTAAACGACGCCTATGCGGATAAGGGTTGGGGTATGGGTCGTACGTTCAGAAAAATTGCACCCACGCTGCGCATTGATTACATTTTTTCCGACAAACGCCTGCAAGCAGAACAGGTTCGTATAGAACAGCTCTCTTTCAGTGATCACTATCCGTTAACAGCGTCTTTCAGAAAAAATTAAAGAAACCTTATCTTTGTTTTCATGAAGCATCGCAACCATATTGCCTGTTGTTGATCGGGATCTTATCTCCTTGGTTCCCTTTTTTTTATTCTTCTCAAATCAGTATATGTCTCAATTTAAAGTTTACAATTCTCTTACCCGTCAAAAGGAGCTGTTCCAACCAATTACACCGGGGCACGTCGGTTTGTACGTTTGTGGTCCAACAGTAAGCGGTGAAAGTCATTTAGGTCATGCCCGTCCTTATATAACCTTTGATGTGTTGTATCGTTATCTAACGCATCTGGACTATAAGGTGCGTTATGTTCGGAACATTACAGATGCCGGACATTTTGAAGAAGAAGGCCGGGAAGCAGAAGATAAAATTTCTAAAAAGGCCGTACTTGAAAAATTGGAACCCATGGAGCTGGTACAGAAATATACCAATTTGTTTCATTGGGCCATGGATCAGTTCAATACCATCCCGCCATCCATTGAACCAACAGCTACAGGGCATATTGTAGAACAAATAGGGATGATCGAAAAGATCATTGAAGCAGGGTATGCTTATGTTGTTAATGGTTCCGTATACTTTGATGTTAGAAAATATGCGTCTTCTTACGATTATGGCAAGTTGAGTGGTCGGGTAATGGATGAATTACTGGAAACTACACGTGAGCTAGAAGGACAAGAAGAAAAAAGAGATCGTGCCGATTTTGCTCTTTGGAAAAATGCTGCACCCGAGCATATTATGCGCTGGAAAAGTCCATGGGGTATCGGATTTCCGGGTTGGCATATTGAATGCTCTGCAATGGCTACAAAGTATTTAGGTGCTGAATTTGACATACATGGCGGAGGTATGGATTTGCAGTTCCCGCACCATGAAAGTGAGATCGCTCAAAGTACCATCTGCAACCATAAGGCGCCCGTTCGTTATTGGATGCACAACAATATGATCACCATTAACGGGAAGAAGATGGGAAAGAGTTACAACAATGTCATCAAGTTGACGGAGTTGTTCAGTGGTTCGCATCCTTTGCTGGAGAAATCGTTTCATCCCATGACGGTGCGATTTTTCATTTTGCAAACTCAGTACCGGAGTACACTGGA
>CANGQQ010000207.1 GCA_947456025.1 Chitinophagaceae bacterium
AATCGTATAACAGCCATTGCTTCGCCATCCCTTAACACATCTGAAATCCCTCTGGATTCGGCATGCATGAACATCCTAACCCTGTTGTATTGACGAAGATCGAGGTTGGTTGATTTGAACACAGATCTTGCATCACCATCCTGCAGATTGCAGATTTGCATACTCAGCGATTGTTCATTCAGCAATAAATTCAAACCATTATTACTTAATTGCTGAACCCGTTGAATGCCCGGAGGAATCACATAATTGACAGGTATGCGCTTGTCGTTTTCCTCCACGTTCACAGCCGTCACATTAAATGTAGTAAGATTCTGATTGGGCAATGGTTTGTATTGTCCGGTTGTGTCAAGCGCATACTGGAACGAACGCCACATATTGCGCACCAATTCGAGTTTACCGAAACGCAAAACCAATGAGTCCTCAAAACCGGTCATAAACATCCGCATGAAGCGAATCGATTTAAAATCAGGAATATTCCCAACTTTCATCTGATATTGCCGTATCGGAATCCGAAACAAATACCAGGTTTCCTTTCTTGATTCACCATTAGCCAGTTTCACATCCACTTCACGCCTGTCGGCAATAAAATTTTGCCCTACCTGCATCGAAGGGTCATTCTTGGTTTTCATGTCCACAACATACTGGAAATACTCCTCCACTTCGTTCAAAGTGTTATCACGATTTAAATCCTCATTATCCGGATACAAGGAAGATGCAGGAGTATAACTTGTTGTGTTGGTGGCAACCGGACTATTCCCTTGCGGATTGTTGAATTGCTTGTAACGGGCAAGAATTCCGGCACCTGTTTGATTGTACAATTCATCCCTGAAGTGTCGGTAATTGTCCGAACTCGGATCCAGTGCCAAAAGTTGATAGGGTATCCCTGTGCCAAAATTGGAACTGTAATCGATCAAAAACGCTTTGTAAAAATTACCCTCTTCATCATCGGGATGACCATCAAAACCCACATCCTGTTGGGGACGCTCATCGGGAAGGTTGCTGAAGGCCTGAGCAATTTGAATCGGATTTCTTGGAACACGAGACCAGGCACTGGTATCTTCCCGTGCAGGAGTTTGCTCGGTACTCAAGCCGTTTTCATAAAACCTGCGACCATCCTTTAAGATGTCTTCGGATATATTTCCCAAATTAAAATACAACTGTCCGCCCGTTGACGCAGGATTTAAAATAAATGGGTCCTGCACCCACATTTCAATAAATTCGATGTTATTGGTTTCAAAGTCGATTTGATCAATCGCACGCATGATACCACCCCATCTTTTCTGAGGATTTAACAGTTTGCCGTTCACCTGGTTAATGCTGCTGTTTCGTGCATCATAGTTATAAGGACCCCTGTCTTGCGGATAAAACGCCAGATCGAACGTAATCAATTGCGCCTGACCCAAATCGGGAGTAGATTGAGGAAACACCTCGATACGATTCACGAAGCGAACACGAGGATCCGATAGTTCATTTAAGTTATTTCCCAATGGATTATTGGGACTTTTACGCTCTTGTAATACGGGCTCAATATTGTACCAGGCCAGTTTGGCGCGGTTGTATCCGTATTCCAAATTATTGGACAAACCTGCCTCGGGAAACAGTTCGGTTCCCGATTGATCTTTTGATCCAAAAGGTGTTGACGCAAGAGTCCAGGCAATGAAGGGAAATCTCAAATCAATTCCGTTGCGCGTTCCCTCAAAATCATCAATATAAATCAAACCACCCTGTCCTTTTTCGGGTCGAATTTGCTTGGCCGAACTGGGAAAAATCCGTGCCGCCTCTCCGTAAAAGTTAACCGTTGAATTTTGTCGGGTCGTATAAAAAGGCAAGGCATCCAGCCATTTTGTAAACCGCTTCCAGTCGCTCCTGAAATTCACATCGCCCCCCACCATCGTATTACGGATAGGATCATCACCGTAATTCATTTTGGTAAAGAAGGGACGCTCACCCAAACGCATGACGGCGGCACCTAAATTCAACTGACGGGTTTGTGTTTCGATGGCTCGATAATCTAAACGCAGCGCCATGAAATTTCGGTTCTGCATCCCAAACGTTGCATTATTTTCAAATCCCACGCTTACAGGAATTCCTGAATTCAAAATCCCCTGATTGATGATTTTTACGGTGCCCAGATTATAATCAACAACATAGTCTACGTTCTCCCGAAGTGTTTGTCCGCCTGCGGAGACCGAAACAGAACCCGGTGGCACATTAAAAGCGCCAAGTGGTATTTCTGAGCCGCCTCCGGCACTTCTCGATACTCCTTTAAAAACATATCGGTTCAATTGGGGCGACTGCTGAGCCACCCATTTGATGGAATCATACAGGGGGTAAAACAAATATTTCTTTCTCAATTCCAAAGAATCGGCACCTCTGAAAATGTATTCAAGATCTTTACCAAATGGCTCCAAAAAAGGAAAGATGATTCTGCTTTGTTGCGAATTAACGGTGAAGCCTTCGATGTAATCGAAAACACCGTCTTGCTGCGGGTCATTTTGATTGTTCAACCGATCCAGATTGACCAGTTCAAGTATGGGACGACCTTTTTCCTCTCCTTCAGGGATGTACCGCTTTTCGCCTCCTCCCGGTTCCTGGTAAAGGATATTTAATTTAAAGTCTTTTCGTTCCAGCTGTCCGAAACCAACGGCATACACATTTTTCATCATCAAGTCCCAGATTGGAAGCGATGGACGTTGTGATGTAGCCTTCAGCATCTTGAGGAAAAGAACCTTTTGCGTTCCGGAATTTGTAGCTGTTGTGTCAGGCGTTACATCCGTTGAAAATTCACCAACTTGATAAACTTTTCCATTTACGGTGTATTGATATGCCACACCCAACACCTCATCGGCCTGTAACACGGTGTTGAGCGAAATAAATCCGATTTGCGGATTAAAGTAATATTCATCCGGACGCAACTTGCGGGCAAAGGTGCGTTCAAAGTCCTGAACAGCTACCATCCCATAAGAAGAAAGCCGATTCGTTACCAATGAAGCATCTCTGTTGGCAGGATCACTGATCAGCCGCTGGTATAAATTGTTGGATCCATTA
>CANGQQ010000208.1 GCA_947456025.1 Chitinophagaceae bacterium
CCGGGACGTGGATCAGCGGCCGGCAGCGTGGTGGCTTATTGCATCGGAATTACCAACATCGATCCGATCAAATACAACCTCCTCTTTGAACGTTTCTTAAACCCGGACCGAAAGTCCATGCCCGATATCGATACCGACTTCGATGATGAAGGCCGGCAAAAAGTGATTGATTACGTGGTGGACAAATACGGCCGCAATCAGGTTGCACAAATCATTACCTATGGTACGATGGCTGCCAAAATGAGCATCAAGGATGTAGCTCGCGTCATGGACCTTCCTTTAGCAGAAAGCAATGCGCTTGCAAAGCTGATTCCCGACAAACCCGGAATTTCACTCAAAAGAGTGCTGCACGCTCCTTTGAAAGGCGAAAAAAGTTTAGAAGAAAAAGAAGCATTACAAGGCGATGAACTGGATGGCGTGAAAAAAATTCGTGACATCTATAATGGAGAAGATCTGGCGGCCCGCATATTGCACGAAGCAGAAATTCTGGAAGGATCGGTTCGCAATACCGGTTTGCATGCAGCCGGTATCATCATAGCACCCAAAGATCTGACAGAGCTCATCCCAGTTTGTAAAAGCAAGGACTCTGAATTATGGGTCACGCAGATTGAAGGAAACATCATTGAAGATGCCGGCGTCATCAAAATGGACTTCCTGGGGTTAAAAACCCTGACCATCATAAAAAATGCGCTGCAGTTCATCCGTGAAAATCATGGTGTTTCCATAGATATCGACACGATTCCCCTCGACGACAAAACCACGTTCGAATTGTACCAGAAAGCAGAAACCATTGGAACGTTTCAATTTGAAAGTCCGGGTATGCAGAAATATTTAAAAGAACTCAAACCGGATCAATTTGCCGACCTGATCGCGATGAACGCCTTGTACAGACCGGGTCCACTTGCCTACATCCCGAATTTTATCGACCGGAAACAAGGTCGAGAAACCATCAGTTACGACCTGCCCGAAATGGAGGAATACCTGAAAGAAACCTATGGTATTACCGTATACCAGGAACAGGTGATGTTGCTGGCTCAAAAACTTTCCGGATTCAGTAAAGGTGATGCCGATGTGTTGCGGAAGGCAATGGGAAAAAAAGACAGAGCGACCCTCGATAAGATGAAAAGCAAGTTTATTGATGGAGCCGCATCCAAAGGACATCCGTCAGAAAAACTGGAAAAAATCTGGACCGACTGGGAAGCATTTGCCCAATACGCATTCAACAAATCGCATTCCACCTGCTACGCTTTTGTTGCCTACCAAACGGCTTATTTAAAAACGCATTACCCCGGCGAATACATGAGTGCCGTGCTGAATAATGCCGGCAACATTGAAAAGATCACCTTCTTCATGGAAGAGTGCAAACGCATGGGAATAAAAGTATTAGGTCCCGACATCAATGAATCATTCTCAGGATTTGCGGTCAACCAACAAGGAGTCATTCGTTTGGGATTGGGCGGACTGAAGGGCGTAGGTGAAGCAGCCGTTGAAAACATCATTGAAGAACGCAAAAAGAACGGTCCGTTTCAAAACATCTTTGATTTCATAAAAAGAGTCAACCAAAGAGCTGCTAACAAAAGATCCATCGAAAGCCTGATTCATTCCGGAGCATTCGACTGCTTCAAAGAACTGCATCGGGCACAGTATTTCCATGTAATGCCCGGAGAAACACAAAACAATCTGGAACGCATCATTGCATTTGGAAACCGCTACCAGGCCAATTTGACACAAAACAGCAATACGCTTTTTGGGGATTCCATGATGATGGAAGTGCCTACGCCCAAAATTCCCAACTGTGAAGAATGGACACTTACACAAAAACTGGACTTTGAAAAAGAAGTAACCGGAATGTTTATCAGCGGACACCCGTTGGACCATTTCAAATTTGAACTTGCCTATTATAAAATTACACCTGTTGCAGCCTTCAATGAATTTAAGGAAGCTCTTACATTACATCCCAATCCGCTGCAAACCTTTCGTTTGGCAGGTCTTGTAACGGAAGCCAATCACCGCATCAGCAAAACCGGAAAACAATTCGGCATTTTTTCCATTGAAGACTATTCAGGGAAAATGGAACTGGCGCTTTTTGGAGAAGACTATGTAAAATTCAAAGACCATTTCAATCCAGGGACTGTTGTTTATGTAACGGGAGCCTTTAAAAACCGATGGAACAAAGCCGATGATTTTGAATTCAAAATCGCCGGAGTCTTGTTGCTCGAAACCATCAAAAGAACGTTAACCAAACAAATCAATATTCATATTGAACCCCGCTTGTTAACAGAACCCATGGTCACATTTATTGAAACCAACCTGAAAAAACATCCCGGGCGAAGCAACATTCGTTTTTATTTACACGAACCCAAAGAAAACTGGAAAATCAGCATGCATACCACCGAAAAAGGATTTGAACTGAATGATGAAATGACAACATTTCTTCTGGACAATCCCGAACTCGATGTATCCATTGTGACATTTTAGTCATTTTTTTCATGCCCCGTGTAATTTACTGACAGCTTTTGCACAATTCCTGACAAGCGTGCAGAATGATGAGAATGGATTTATATTTGCAATCGCTCAAACAACAAAGCATAAAACATATGGCCTATCAATTTACAGATTCCAACTTCCAGCAAGAAGTGATCAATTCAGACAAATTAAGCGTAATCGATTTCTGGGCAGAATGGTGCGGACCTTGCCGTGCAATCGGACCCGTTATCGAAGAACTTTCTAAAGAATACGACGGGAAAGTGAAAGTAGGAAAAGTGAACGTCGATGAAAACCCACAAGTGAGTATGAATTATGGCATTACATCAATCCCCGCCATTTTATTCATCAAAAACGGACAGGTTGTCGACAAACTGGTAGGCGCACAGCCGAAAGCCAATTTTGTGAAAAAAATTGAGCAGCACCAATAAAATTTTAAATTGTATCTCCTAAAAAGTCCCGGCTTTCGGGACTTTTTTTATTGACAAAAGATTGAATTGATTTTCTGTTTCACTTCAATTAAAATCAGGATTA